>CALMMO010000382.1 GCA_937868455.1 uncultured Marmoricola sp. | reverse complement strand
GGCAATACTCAATGTTTACGTGGTCCTGAATTTCAGTGACCCCTAATGTGCAAGAGATGAACGCCGCAAATGGCCGCACCTGCGTTCTTCAACGGGTCAGTCGTGAGGCTTCAATCGATGAAGACAACAAAGAACACTGCAGATCAACAACTCGTCCCCGCGACTGGTTCCTGGGGAGTCAGTCACGATCTCAATGTGACGCACTCTGGCAGGTTCGGCGCAACGCGATTACCCGGGTCGACCTGCGGGTGACCGAGGGTCAACAAGCAGCGGGTCAGTAATCATTACTCCGGCGGCCTGCCCCAGGCCACGAGCTCACCCGAGCGAGACTGCCACGAGTCGAGTTCGACCACTGCCAGCGATGACGTCTTCATCAACACCCAGCGGCCAGTCAGGGCTTCGACCAGTTCTTCGACGGCCGGGTTGTGGCCGACCACGACGATGGTGGTGAGGTCGGCGGGTTGGCGTCGTACTAGAGCAAGCAAGGCGCCACCATCAAAGGTGTAGGCATCTTCGACATGTTGGGTCGGCAGCGCATCGAGGTGAGCAGCAGCCAGATCCCACGCGGAGGAAGCCCGCACCGCGGGTGAGACCAAGGCCAGATCGATCTGCCAGGGCTGAGCAGCCAGCCACTCCCCTGCTTCGCTGGCCTGACGAGCACCTTTGCTGGTGATAGGGCGTTGGCGATCACTGACAGGTTGAGTCCAATCAGATTTCGCGTGCCGCAACACCACCAAGCGCTTCATCTCACACGTCCGTGATCCGAATGCCGGCGTGTGCCTTGTATCTGCGGTTGACACTGATCAGGTTGGCGGTGAGGGCCTCGACTTGGAAGGCGTTGCGCAAACGCCCGCCAAAGATCCCGCGCACGCCGGGGAGTTTTGCGCACAACTCCTGCACCAGATCGGTGGCCTCGCGCACGTCTCCGAGCACCAACACGTCAGTGTCGAGCGAGGTGACCTCGGGGTCCTCAAGCAGCACCGCGGAGACGTTGTGGAAAGCGCCAACCACGGTGCTGTCCACCAAGATGCTCGCAGCCTCTTCGGCCGCTGAGCCGGCCTCGGGCCTGATCGCGAAGGCGCCCTGCTTGTCAAAGCCCAACGGGTTCACGCAGTCGACGACGACCTTTCCGGCCAGTTCTGCCACCAGGGAGCCGAGAAGTTCACTGTGCCCTGCATAAGGCACCGCCACGATGACGACGTCGGCGCGTGAAGCCGCCTCAGCATTCGAGGCGCCCGTGATGCCGTGGCCCAGACCTTCGGCAACCTCGGCGGCACGAGAGGCCTCCCGCGATCCGAGTACGACGGCCATCCCCGCCTGCGCAAACCGAGCAGCCAAACCGCGCCCTTGTGGTCCAGTGCCGCCAAGCACCGCAAGTGTGAGATCCATGAATCGTCCTTAGTGGAAGAAGTGTCGGGTGCCAGTGAAGTACATCGTGACGCCAGCTGCTTTGGCAGCCGCGATGACTTCCTCGTCGCGCATCGAACCACCAGGCTGAACGATCGCCTTCACTCCGGCTTCAAACAAGATCGCCGGGCCATCAGCAAAGGGGAAGAATGCATCGGAGGCCGCCACTGATCCGGCCGCCCGATCCCCTGCACGTTCGACGGCAAGTTTGCACGAGTCGACGCGGTTGACCTGGCCCATCCCGATGCCCACCGAAGCGCCGCCCTGGGCCAGCAAAATCGCATTGGACTTCACTGCCCGCACCGCCCGCCAGGCGAACTCCAGATCGGTGAGGTCGTCGACCGGATCTCCAGCGACCAGAGTCCAGGTCGCTGGGTCGTCGCCGGGCGCATTGATGCCGTCGCGACCTTGCATCAGAAGTCCGCCGGAGATGGGTCGAGTCTCAACTCCCCCTCGCATCAACGGCTCGCACTGCAGGATGCGAATGTTCCTCTTCGCGGCCAGCACCTCAACCGCTCCCTCGTCAAAGCCAGGGGCCACGATGACCTCGGTGAAGATCTCGGCCACCTGCTTAGCCATCTCGACGCTGACCGGCACATTTGTGGCGATGACGCCGCCAAACGCTGACACCGAGTCGCAGGCGTGCGCCAGGCGGTGAGCCTCGGCAACGTCGTCCCCGACCGCGATACCGCACGGGTTGGCGTGCTTGATGATCGCCACCGCCGGAGCGTCAAAGTCATAGGCCGCACGACGAGCCGCGTCGGAGTCGACGTAGTTGTTGTAGCTCATCTCTTTGCCGTGCAAAT
>CALMMO010000381.1 GCA_937868455.1 uncultured Marmoricola sp. | reverse complement strand
CGCCGTGCACGTCGTTGGGGGTGCTGGCCAGAAGAGCGGCGTTGACTGGGGCCAGCGCGACCCCAAACCCAACGCCGGTCAGCACCAACGGCAGCGTTGATGTCCAACTCTCCAATGAGTGGGCGTCCCACGTGGTCATGAGAGCAAAACCCGCTGCCGCAAGCATCATGCCCACGGCAGCAACAGCTCCCGCAGAGAAGCGCCTGGTCAAAAACCCTCCAGCGATTGCACCGACGGGCAAAGCAGCCAGCAGACGCACCAAGACGAGGGCGGCCATGAGTTGAGAGGTGCGGTAGGTCGTCAGCCGGGCGTAGACGGGAATGTCGACTAGGGCAGCGATCAGGGCCGCGCCGATGAAGAAGCTCACGAAAAGTGATCCCCACGCCGGGCGTTCGCGTACGGCGGCGCTTGGGACCAGTGGATTCGTGGCCCTGCGCACGTGGATCACGAAGAGGGCGAACGCGATCGCTGCACCAGGAAGCAACCAGCCAGCGATGGGAGAAAAGACTTGAACAGCAGGGTCAGCTGAGGCGAAGGCCACGATCACCGCACCAAGCCCCACACCAAGCAGTGCGGCTCCCAGCGGGTCAGCTGCGCGTAAGGATGCGGCCCAACTGCGAATATCAATCAGAGGGTGCGGGCTGCGGCGGGCGTGCCACACAAATAGGCCAACGAGCGCGATCGCGATCAAGCTGAGGGGGGCGAGCCATCGAGACTGCCCAACAAGGGGGACGAAGGGCAAGCCCAGATCGACATCGGAGACCAAGGCGTCTGGCTCCCACAGCATCACGACGATGAGTGCACCAGCTAGGGTCACGAGCCCTAATCCAATCCAATCGATGCGCCGCCGGGTATGGGTGGCGTCACTGAGCTTGGAAATGGCAGCGGCTAGCACTAGGCCGACGGCTAAGTTCATCCAGAAAATCGTTTCCCAGTCGGCAACGGCCAGCACGAGTGCGCCGTACAGAGGGCCCACCACCGAACCAACCTCTTGGACGGCCGAGACGACCCCAAGCGGTACTGCTCGGCGCTCAGTGGGGTAGAGGTCAGCTACGAGCGCTAACGTCGCCGGGACGAGGCCCCCACCGCCCATGCCTTGCAAGAACCGACCGGCCACAACCGAGGTGAGGTCAAAGGC
The DNA here is from genome assembly GCA_937868455.1 of uncultured Marmoricola sp. GTDB lineage: Bacteria > Actinomycetota > Actinomycetes > Propionibacteriales > Nocardioidaceae > Marmoricola. The sequence continues at coordinate 1,477 of CALMMO010000381.1, read as the reverse complement.
GAGTGCAGTCACTAGCGACCCGAAGGCGAAGATCACCAACGCAGCCACCAGCACCGGCACACGACCACGCAAATCAGCGATGCGCCCAATCAAGGGAAGCATGGCCACGTAGCCCAGCAAGAAGCCAGACACGATCGGTGCTGCGCGCTGCAACTGATCGACGCCGAGTCCGACAGTGATCATCATGTCGGGCAGGGCCAGCACCACGACATAGGTATCTGCAGCGGCAAAGGCCACAGCTACGGCCGCGAGTGCCAACAGCAGCCGTTGGCGGTTCATGGCTTGGCGATGGTGGCTGTGGTGCCGTACTCCGACAAGTCGATGGTGTAGGTGTTGTCGGTGCCGGCCTTGGGGTAGAAGGGGCCGGTAATAACCATGCGCGAGACGACGTCTGACTCATCGAGCAGGAAGGTTGCCTGGAAGGGTTCATTTGCCGCGCCCGGCACCAGAGCATGCACAGAGTCACCGGGGATAGTGCCGGTGATCGTGGAGTAAATCTTGTCTCCGCGCCGCACATCTTTGTCAGCCTTCGCATCGCTCACTTGGGAGAAGAGCCCAGCTAGACCACCAGCGGTGCCGAACAACAAGGCTGGGTCAGGAGCGCCAAAGTCGCTCACGTTGATCGTCTTCCATGATCCGAGGTTGATGTAGACCTTGCCGTCTACGGCGATGATGGGGCTGCCTGCCGAAAGCCCGTCGGTAACGATCTGGATGTCTCCTTGGAAGGCGGGTGCCTTGGTGCCAATGCCTTTGGCGCTGATCAGCCCGTTGACGCCCTTAGGCAGATCTTCGGTGTGTACGTCGGCGCGCACACCGGAGGTGGATGCGAGGTTGCTAGCAGCGGCCGCCAACCTCTCACTGACTGGCTTGTCGGAGGCGCCAGACTTGCCGCAGCCGGTCATCGTGACGGCAAAGGTGAGTGCTGCGAACAGCGCAAAGACACGTCTCATGACGCGAACCCTACCGGTCCAGCGCACGCTGCGATTGGAACCGAGCCAGGCACGCCAGAGCCGTCTCGACGCCCCACCGCCTCGGGGAGTTCGATCGGCGTGCCCGTTGCTGACGCCGCCCTCGCGGGGGCCGGACCAGCCCAGGCAAAGACCAAGGTGTCTTCGCCGCGTAGGAACCGATGGCAACGCACTCCACCCGTGGCGCGACCTTTGCCTGGGAAATCGGCAAAAACTGTCACCTTGACAGCGCCGGCATCGGTGCCAGGCAGGGCGCTGGAGGCGCCAGAGACCGTGACGACAACGGCGTCAGTTGGATCGAAGGCACCGAAGGAGACGACGTGGGATTTGGGCGCCAACTTGATGCCAGCGATGCCGCCGCCGCCGCGGCCTTGAGGACGCACTGCGTCGGCTCCAAAGTGAAGGAGTTGGGCATCGGAGGTGATGAAACACAGTTCCTCGTTGCCGGTCGCCAGTTCCACGGCACCGACGACGTGGTCACCCTCGCTTAGTGCGATGACTTCCCAGTC
>CALMMO010000380.1 GCA_937868455.1 uncultured Marmoricola sp. | reverse complement strand
AGTTTGGGTTGATTTCGAGGTTCGACTTCCCGCAAAGCGACGCAGTGTTCTTGGGTCCAGGTGATGACGCCGCGGTGGTGCGCACCCGTTCACATGTGGTGGTCTCAGTAGACATGGCCGTGGAGGGCCGCCATTTCAGGCGCGACTGGGCCTCGGCTCACGACATCGGCCGCAAGGTGGCTGCGGCTGCCCTCGCTGACATTGCTGCGATGGGCGGTGTCGCTCACTCAATGGTGGTGGCTCTTGGTGCGCCGCCGACCTTGTCGGCTCAGTGGGCGTTGGACTTAGCAGCCGGGATCGGCGAAGAAGCGGGACTGGCGGGGGCCAGCGTTGTAGGCGGCGACGTGACTCAAGCCAGCCAAGTCGTGATTTCGGTAACGGTCATGGGCGGGTGCGAACTGGCTCCTGTCACCAGGGCAGGTGCTCGGGTGGGCGATGTGGTCGCGCTGCGCGGGCGCCAAGGCTGGGCGGCTGCTGGTCTTGCCGTGTTGAGCAGGGGTTTTCGATCGCCCAGGGCTGCGGTGGCTGCATACGCTCGCGCTGAGCCTCCCTACGAAGCAGGGCTTCAGGCAGCACACGCCGGTGCCACGGCGATGATCGACATCTCTGACGGGCTGGTCTCAGATCTGGGGCACATCGCTGAAGCCTCCGGAGTCTGCATCGATATCGACTCCGCATTGCTCAGTGTCGATGACATCTTGGAATCAGTGGGTGCCGCCTTGGGGATCGCCCCGTTGACCTTCGTCTTGGGCGGCGGGGATGACCATCCCTTGGCTGCCTGCTTCGCCCACTCAGACGTGCCTGAGGGCTGGGTGGTGATTGGCCGATGTGTGGCCGGCGCGGGGGTGCTTGTTGACGGTGCGCAGTACGACGGCGCCGCCGGGTTCACCCACTTCTAGTAGCAAAAAACCAGCAAGCGCCTCGACGAATCGAGGCGCTTGCTCAAAAGCAGGGGTCAGCGGGTGACTTTGCCAGCCTTGAGGCAGCCAGTGCACACGTTGAGGCGCTTGGGGGTGCCGTTAACCGTGGCACGCACACGCTGAATGTTGGGGTCAAACCGACGCTTGGTGATCTTGCGTGACCACGGGCGGTTGTTGCCGAAGCCAGGCTTCTTGGCGCAGATGTCGCAGACGGCAGCCACCGTGAACTCCTCTTGTAATACTGAACATGAAAGTCTTGACGCACCGGACAACGATCCGGGCAACCGCATAAGACTAACCGAAGCCCATGGGTCAGCGCGAATCGTGGGCATCAGGCAAGACCGTGTTGCGGGCCGATAACCTGCGCACTGCTGCCAAAATCACACCGCGAGCCAAGTTGAGGGGGTGCATGTCGTGACGAGCTTCGATCCTGCCACGTCTGAGGCAGCCCTGCGACGCTTTGCCGAGCTTGCCTGCACGCGCATGGCCCAAGCGCGCGAAGAGATCGACGCCCTCAACGTTTATCCGGTGCCCGATGGCGACACCGGCACCAACATGTTCTTGACGGTTGAGTCGGCACGCGAGGAGATGCAGGCGCACGGCACCGACTTGGTGACCACGTGGGCGGC
>CALMMO010000379.1 GCA_937868455.1 uncultured Marmoricola sp. | reverse complement strand
ACCTCGCCAATGGGGTGAATCGGTGGCAGATAGAGCACGTCGAAGCCCATTGCCGCCACGGCAGGGAGTCGCTTGGCCGCTGTTTTGAACGTGCCTGAGGTGACCACGCCGCTCTTAGAGCGCTTGGCTCCCTCTGAGCGCGGGAAGAACTCATACCAACTGCCAAACAAGGCCCGGGTGCGGTCAGCGAAGAACGGGTAGGGGCCATCGACGCTTAGCAGGTCGCGCAACGGGTAGCGGCTAAAGATCTCTTTGATCTCGTGGCCTAAAGCGACGGCTAAACGCGCCCTGATCGGGCGCAACTGATCGCACATGCCAGCCCGGGTGTTGTCGATGGTGACCAAGTCCCCAGCAGTCAACGTGTGCTCGGCGATGATCCGATCAAGCAGCAAACTGCCCTCGGCAAACATCAACTCAACGTCGACTCCCACCGGAACCTTGACCTCGGTGTGGTGCAACCAGGTGGCCAGCGGATCACTCCAGGCACGCACTTCGAAGGTCCAGGCGCCCATCACGTCTGGAGTGAGAGTGGCGGCGTACTGCGAAACCCCACAGCCCTGCAGCGTCATCGCAACGGGTGCCCGGCGAACTCCGGTCGGGTCGGTCGCGACGACCTCGCAGGCCAACTCGTCGTGCCCCTCACGAAACACAGTCGCACTCACCTGGAACGACTCACCAACCGTTGCCTTGGCCGCGAATCGGCCGTGCTCAATCACCGGTGCGGTGGACATGATCGGGATGCGCTGCATCGAGGTGTGCATGTGCTCCACCCTTGCGGCAAACCGGTTCTGGTGCAAGAACATCGAGCCTTCGCTGGGCCGCCCCTATTGGAACGATCCAAGCTGGTCGGCTAGCGTGTCGCCCGTGCGTGCTATTCGTCGATTCACAGTCCGTCCCGTGCTGCCCGAGCCCTTGGCCCCATTGGGAGAGTTGATCACCAACCTGCGGTGGTCATGGCACCCCTCGACCCAAGACGTCTTTGCGGCCATGGATCCCGAGTTGTGGGAGGCAGGTGGCAACGACCCGGTCAAGTTGCTCGGCGAACTCAGTTCGGAGCGCTTGGCTGAGTTGGCCGCTGACTCCGACTTCGTGGCCTCGATCACCCATGCAGCCAGCGAACTTGATCGCTACATGCACGAAGATCGGTGGTACCAAACCAAGCACGCCGATGGCCCCAAGGCGATCGCCTACTTCTCACCCGAATACGGCATCACCTCAGTGCTGCCGCAGTACTCCGGCGGCCTGGGCATCCTGGCTGGCGACCACCTCAAGACCGCCAGCGACCTCGGCATTCCGATTATTGGAGTCGGCCTGCTCTACGCCAGCGGCTACTTCCGGCAATCGCTGAACCGCGACGGCTGGCAGCAAGAGACCTACCCCGTTGTTGACCCGGACGGCTTGCCAATCACCTTGTTGCGTGAGGCCGACGGCAGCGCCGCCAAGGTGCGCATCACCGTTATTGGGGGGCAAGAACTCGTCGCTCGCATCTGGATCGCCCAGGTGGGACGCGTTGCCCAACTTCTGCTCGACTCTGATGTCGAGGAAAACCCCGACAACCTGCGAGCCGTCACCGATCGGTTGTACGGCGGCACGGCCGAGCACCGACTCCTCCAAGAACTCCTCCTCGGCGTTGGCGGCGTGCGCGCGCTGCGTGCCTACTCCCGCCTCACCGGTGCCCCCGCACCTGAGGTGTTCCACACCAACGAAGGCCACGCGGGCTTCCTCGGCTTGGAACGCATTCGTGAACTCAGCGTCGACGAAGCCGGGCCGAAGTTGGACTTCGACACGGCGTTGGAGGTCTCGCGAGCCAGCACCGTCTTCACCACGCACACCCCCGTGCCTGCCGGTATCGACAGGTTCCCGCGCGAACTCATCGAGCAGTTCTTCGGTCCCACCTCGCCAGTGCCCGGTGTGCCGCTCGATCGGATCTTGGCGCTAGGCGCCGAAGACTTCGCTGGGGGAGACCCGGGCGTGTTCAACATGGCAGTGATGGGTTTCCGTCTCTCGCAGCGTGCCAACGGAGTGTCTCAACTGCACGGCGAAGTCAGTCGTGACATGTTCCACGGTCTGTGGCCAGCATTCGATGAGACCGAAGTGCCCATCAGTTCCATCACTAACGGAGTGCACGCCCCGACCTGGGTCGCCCGCGAAGTCTTTGAGTTGGCTGCTCGCGCTGGTGGCGACCTGGCCGTCGATCACCTCGACGTGTTCGACGTCGTCGACCGAGTCGATGCTGGTGAGTTGTGGGCGACCAAACGGGTGCTGCGTCAGCGCCTCGTCGAAGACGCGCGTCGTCGCCTCACCCGCTCGTGGATCAAGCGTGGTGCCTCGGCTGCGGAGTTGGGCTGGATCGACACCGCTCTCGATCCCGACGTGTTGACCATCGGATTTGCCCGGCGAGTGCCGTCGTACAAGCGACTGACGCTGATGCTGAGCGACCCGGCGCGGCTCAAGCGGATCTTGCTTGACCCCGAGCGCCCAGTGCAGTTGATCATCGCGGGCAAGGCCCACCCGGCCGATGAGGGCGGGAAATTACTTATCCAAGAGATGGTGCGCTTTGCCGATGACCCGGAGGTTCGCCACCGCATCGCGTTCTTGCCGAACTACGACATCGCGATGGCCCAACCGCTTTACCCAGGCTGTGACGTGTGGTTGAACAACCCGCTGCGACCCTACGAAGCCTGTGGCACCTCTGGCATGAAGGCCGCGTTGAACGGCGGTCTCAACCTGTCCATCCTCGATGGATGGTGGGATGAGTGGTACGACGGCAACAACGGTTGGGCGATCCCCTCAGCTGATGGCGTCGAAGACCCCGACCACCGCGATGATCTCGAAGCCTCCGCGCTCTATGACCTCATCGAACGCGAGGTCGCTCCCCGGTTCTACGACCACGACGCCAACGGGGTGCCCCAAAGCTGGATCCACATGGTCAGGCACACCTTGAAGTCACTTGGCCCCAAGGTGCTGTCCACCCGCATGCTTCGTGACTACGTCGTGCAGCTTTACAAGCCCGCATCGGTCGCGGCCCACGCCCTCAACACCGACTTCCACGGCGCCACCGAGATGGCTACCTGGAAGAAGAAGGTGCGCAGCGAATGGTCCGGAGTGCACGTTGACCACGTTGAGGCCTCCGGCGCCGAAGACGCTGTCGAAATCGGCGGCCACGTGTCACTGCACGCCTTCGTCTCGTTGGGCAACCTTCGCCCCGAAGACGTCGACGTGCAGGTCGTGCACGGACGCGTCAAGGGCCTCGAGGACGACCTGATCGACCCCGTGTCGCACCCGCTGCAACTTACCGAAACCTACGAAGCCGGTCGTTACCGCTTCGACGGAGTGCTTACGCCCGACCGCACTGGCCCCTTCGGCTACACCGTGCGGATCGTGCCTAAGCACCCCGGCTTAGCGTCGGTTGCTGAGCTGGGATTGGTTGCGCAGGCCTGAGGCCTTCGCCTTAGCGATAGATCGTCTCGTGCCAGGGCTTGGATACAGCCCCGGTGATGTCAGACATGACGTGCTTGATCTGGGTGTACTCCTCAAAGGAGTACGTCGACATGTCCTTGCCATAGCCCGAGGCCTTGTATCCACCGTGAGGCATCTCCGAGATGATCGGAATGTGGTCGTTGATCCAGACGGTGCCGGCCTTGAGTTCGCGCCCGGCGCGTTGGGCACGGAACACATCGCGAGTCCACGCTGAGGCAGCCAGACCGAACGGCACGTCGTTAGCAAGCGCAATCGCTGAGTCGTCTGAGTCGAAGGGCAGCGCGGCCAAAACCGGCCCGAAGGTCTCGTCTTGGACGATCTCGGACTTTTGATCGCAGTCCACGAGCAAGGTGGGTCGGTAGTAGGCGCCAGGGCTGTCGGGCTTCTTGCCACCCGCGAGTGCCCTGCCACCACCTGCCACGGCGCGATCGACCATCGCGGCCACCTTGTCGCGCTGCTTGAACGACACCAGCGGACCCTGATCGGTGTCAGGGTCGGTGGGGTCTCCCAGCTTGACCGAAGACATCAAGTCGGCCACCGCGCTGGTGAACTCAGCGAACTTTGAGGAGTGCACATAGGCCCGAGTGGCTGCGGTGCAGTCTTGGCCAGTGTTGATCAGGGAGGCAGCAACGGCTCCGCGCGCAGCGGCTTCGATGTCGGCGTCGTCGAAGACCACAAAGGGAGCCTTGCCGCCAAGTTCGAGGTGCAGGCGAGTGCCGTTCACCGCTGCCAGACCGGCGATATGACGTCCCACCGCAGTCGAGCCAGTGAAGGAAGTCATCGCGATGCGGGGGCTAGCCACCAGCGCTTGACCGGTGAGGGGGCCGGGGCCGTTGACCACGTTCACCACACCGGCAGGGATGCCTGCCCGGGTGCAGGCTTCGGCCAGCATCAATGTGGTCAGGGGAGTGTTCTCGGCAGCCTTCAACACGATGGTGTTGCCAGCGGCGATGGCAGGCAGCACCTTCCACACGGCCATCTGCAGCGGGTAGTTCCACGGTGCGATCGAACCCACCACGCCGAGCGCTTCACGCCGGATCGAGGAGGTGTGATCACCGGAGTACTCCCCAGACGCATGACCATCAAGGCGACGGGCGGCCCCAGCGAAGAACAGCACGTTGTCGATCGAGCCCGGCACATCAAACTCCGTGGAGAGCCGGATCGGCTTGCCTGCCTGTGCAGTCTCGGTTGCCGCGAGTTCGTCGGCGATTGCCTCCAGTTCCGCGCCGAGCTTGAGCAACGCGCCAGACCGATCGCCCGGCGTCGCCCCAGACCATTCCGGGAAGGCGGCGTGGGCGGCATCAAGGGCCGCCTCGACGGCCGCTGGCTCATCGGCAAGGTATGTCCAAATCGTTTCCCCGGTCGCGGGATTGATCACTGTCTGCTCAGGGCCGGTGCCGACTCCGGGTTGGCCGCCGATGTAGTTGCTGAAGGTTGGGTAGTCGCTCACGGTGGCGAGAGTACGGCGTACAACGCACCCCTCACAACGACTTCAGTCGTGCTGCATCAGAACCAGGGACCGCGCGGCGAGGACAAAGCGCTGCCCTCCGACCATGGGAGTCTCTTCATCAACCCCTGGATCCGTGGACAAGACCACGCGTCCTTCGCGCACCCAGGGGCTATCGGGCAAAGACACTTCGACGTCGTTGCCTGACCCATTGAGCCACAGCAGGAATGAGGAGTCGCGCAACTGCTCGCCTCGAGGACCAGGTGAGCGCAGTGGATCCCCTGAGACGAACATCCCCACCACAGCTAGCCCGTCGTCTTGCCAATCCTCCGGCGTCATTTCGCGTCCCGCGGGGTGGATCCAGGCCAGGTCTTTGGGGCCTCCGACGATGGTGGGACGGCCTTCGAACCAGTGCCGTTGGCGCAGTGCTGGATGGTCGCGACGAATGCGTAGTGCCTTCTTGGTGAGCTCGTAGACGTCAAGCCAGGCGTCCTCGGCTCGCCAATCAACCCATGAGGTTTCGTTGTCTTGGGCGTAGGCGTTGTTGTTGCCGCCTTGGGTGCGTCCGCGTTCGTCACCGGCCACCAGCATCGGCACGCCGTTGGACAGGCACAGACTGACGATCAAGTTCGCGGCCTGTCGCTTGCGCAACGCGTTGATGGCGCGATCCTCCGTCGGCCCTTCGACGCCACAGTTCCACGATCGGTTGTTGTCGGTGCCGTCGCGGTTGTCTTCGCCGTTGGCCTCGTTGTGTTTGTCGTTGTAGGACACCAGGTCGCGCAAGGTGAACCCGTCGTGGGCGGTGACGAAGTTGACTGAGTTGTAGGGCGAGCGGCCGTCGTCGAGGTAAAGATCTGATGAGCCGGCCAACCGGGTAGCCACGGTGCGCACCCCGGAGGTCTGGGCTCGCCAAAAGTCGCGCATGGTGTCGCGGAATTGGTCGTTCCACTCCACCCACGGGGGAGGGAACTCACCGACTCGGTAGCCGTCGATGGAGGCGTCCCATGGTTCGGCGATGAGTTTCACGTGCCGCAGGATCGGGTCTTGTCCGATGGTGGTGAGCAGGTGGCCGCGCATGTCGACTTCGTGGCCGGTGCGTGCGATGGCTGACATCAGGTCGAACCTGAATCCATCGACGTGCATCTCGCTGACCCAGTAGCGCAAGGAGTCCAAGATCAGGCGCAGCGGGCTGGGGCGATAGGCAGCAACAGTGTTGCCGCAGCCAGTGACGTCCCAGTAGGTGTCGGGTTCGGAAATATCGAATTGCGCATTGTCTTCGCGCACGCGCTGGTAGAAGCCGCGATCGTCGAGTCCCCGAAAAGACAGTGTCGGACCAAGCACCCCGGCCTCAGCGGTGTGGTTGTAGACCACGTCGAGGATGACCTCGATGCCAGCAGCATGAAAGTTCTTGACCATCTGCTTGAACTCCGCCACCTGCGTGCCTGCGTCACCGCTAGCCGAGTAGGCGCCGTGTGGAGCGAAGTAGCCAATCGAGTTGTATCCCCAAAAGTTGGTCAGCCCACGTTGAGCTAGCGCAGGTTCGGTGACGAACTGGTGGACCGGAAGGAGTTCAACAGCCGTGATGCCTAGGTCGCGCAGGTACTCCACGGTCGTGGGATGTCCCAGGCCGGCGTACGTCCCCCGAAGTTCGGGGGGGATGCGATCGTGCAGTTCTGTGAACCCTTTGACATGCAGTTCGTAGATGACCGTGTCGCGCCACTTGCGGCGGATTGGCGCGTCGTCGCCCCAGTCGAAGTCGTTGCGAACGATCACGGATTTGGGCATGTACTGCGCTGAATCAGTCTCGTTGCGCCGTTGAGACTCAGCGTGGGAGTCCATGTCGTAACCGAAGACGGCCGGGTTTGGGGTGACGTCGCCGCTGATGGCTTGTGCGTATGGATCGATCAACAACTTGGTCGGGTTAAACCGGAAACCCAACCGGGGCTCCCAGGGGCCATCGGCGCGAATCCCGTAGCGCTGGCCGACGGGAACCTCCGGGACTGCTCCGTGCCAGACCCCCAGGGTGTGTTCGGTGAGCAGATGCTGACTCTCCAGATCGCCGTCGGGCGTGTCATAGAAGAAGCACACCCACACCTGGGTTGCTTCGGGCGCGTAGACCGCGAAGTTCGTGGACTCCTCACTCCAGGTCGCCCCTAAAGGCCAACCACGCCCGGGCCACACCGGCACGCTCTCGCCTTGGGCGGTCCACTCTCCTGGGGTCACTCGCCCCATTGTGCTGCATCGAGGCTAGCGCGATCCTCATCCACGCAGGTGCGTGACGGTTGACTCGATCCCCCCTAGGGTTGGGGCTCAATCACTTCAGGAGGTCACCATGCTGACTCGCTCTGTACTGAATCGCTCTGGCGTTGCAGCGGTCACCGCAGCTGGGCTTCTCACGTTGGCCATGGCAGCGCCCACAGCTGCGACCAAGTCGGTGCCCGGCACGACCACCGGTTCGGCGAGCGTGTTCATGGTCAACCCGATCCAATCATCGGGCAACCAGGCGCTCAGTGATAATAAGGACTCGGCGAGCGCCGTGCCCGCGAGTGAATACGCGACTGTTCCGATGCGCAACCTGGATGGCTCCGGATACCTGAAGGGCTCATGGGTGCAGGTCCAGTCAGCCACCGGCACCCCGGCCTTCTCATCGACCAACACCTTCAACTACAACCGTCACCAAGACCAGTTCGAGCAGGTGATGGGGTACTTCTGGGTTAACCAGGCTCAGGAGTATTTGCAGTCGTTGGGCTTCGGCACGACGTACCCCGGGATCGTCCAGCAGCAGTTCATCGTCAAGGTCGATCAGTACGGCGGCGACAACTCCTACCAGACCGACAAGCCCTACCGCATTCGTTTGGGCAAGGGCGGGGTTGATGACGCTGAAGACGCCGAAGTCATCGTCCACGAATACGGTCACGCGGTGCACCAAAGCCAGGTGCCTGGCTATGGTGGCAGCCTTGATGCAGGCTCGATTGGCGAGGCTTTCGGTGACTACCTCGCGGTCTCAGTTGGGCTTGACGCGGCTGCGCAGTACGGCTGGCCAGTCAACGCCGAGCGGGCCTGCCCGATGGATTGGGACTCCTCGTCCTACACCGGTGCACCTCACTGCATCCGACGCTTCGACACCAACCTGACCGTGGCCCAGCGCAAGGGCGAAGTGCACTATGACGGTCAGATTTGGGCCCAGGGCCTGTGGGAGATTCGCGGCGACTACGAAGCAATGGGCAAGTCCGCACGCGACTGGGACACCACGTTGATTGCGGCTCAGTTCAACTTCGACCCCAAGACGAGCTTCTCCGCAGCAGCCAAGGCGACCTACGACTCGGCTTTGACTCGTGACGGGCAAGTCTTCGCTGATGCTGTCAAGGCTCGCTTTGCCGCGAGGGGCATCACCTTCTAGCACCAGGCGTGACCCGCGCTTGTGCGCGGACGTCATACGAAGCGGTCGCTATGGCGCCCGCAACGTATGACGCTGTGCTCGCAACTGCTCTGAGTACGTCGCGACTCAGACCAATGGTCCAGGCCGGAAGGTCGGCTGCGACTTCAGCCCTGCTACTTCAGGCAGGAGGAGAAGACCGGGAGCCGGACGCGCCAGTCGTCGTTGTTGTCGCCGCTCTGGGTCTCTTCCATCGTGAACTTGAAGGTCAGCGTGATTGAACCAGTGGTCGTGGCCGTGAAGGGGATGGAAGTCAGGGTGTACCACTGACCCACGGTAGTCCCGTCACCCCATTGGGACATCGGGTTGCCACCGTTTTCAAAACTCCCGGGGCAGTCCCAGATGGGCTCGATCTGCACCGGGGTGACTCCGGCGGCCGCCGCCTGGGCATCTTGGGTGTATCCCTGCCAGATCGTCTTGGTGCCGAGCAGGATGTCGAAACTGGAGCTTTGCGTGGGGGGCGTGGTGCCGCAGCCGTCCGCGCCATAGCCCGGCGCGGTTTGGACCTGCGCGGAGAAGATGTATTGCTGACCGGCGACCAGCGAGATGGTGGTTGACGAGGTGACGGTGCAGGGGGTAAACGGCGAGGCGTCCCTGAGCATGGAGAAGATAGTGCCGTCCCATCCGAGGGCGGCGCCGCCATTGACACAGTCCTGGCTGGTGGTCCAGCTCGACGCGGAGGTGGAGATCGTCGGCGGCGTGCACGGCATGGACACTGCAAGTGCCGGGGCAGGGGCACTCAATGCCACCACCGGCGCTACCCACGCGGCCCCCCGCATCAACGTACGACGATTCAACCCTGAGTCCCCCAACTTAGTCATGATGAAAACCTAACAAAACGGATGGAATGTAGTCAACACTCCTAATTCGAATATTTGACCCGGAAAAGGAGCCACTCGTTGGCAAATGTGGAAACTCTTGGCCAAGCGATAGGCAGCTTGGTCAGCTCACTGGCGTTACCGCGGCCTCAGGCACTGCGAAGGCACGATGCCGACTAGGTTTGGACTCATCAACCAACGAAGGGAAATCGCATGGGTGAGTTCGTCAATCTCGAGGTCGAGGGTGGCGTGGCCACCATGCGGTTGGACCGGCCGAAGATGAACGCGCTGAACTCCGTCGTACAAGAAGAAATTCGGGCCTGCGCCAAAGAAGCGACCGAGCGTGACGACGTCAAGGCAGTGATTGTGTACGGCGGCGAGCGAGTGTTCGCAGCCGGTGCCGACATCAAAGAGATGGCCGACATGTCCTACACCGACATGGTCAAGCACTCCAGCGCGTTGACCAGTGCCTTCTCTGCCGTGGCCGCGATCCCCAAGCCAGTGGTCGCTGCCATCACTGGCTATGCCCTTGGCGGTGGCTGCGAACTCGCCTTGTGTGCCGACATTCGCATCGCTGCGGACAATGCGGTGCTGGGGCAGCCGGAAATCTTGCTGGGCATCATCCCTGGCGCCGGTGGCACGCAGCGGTTGACCCGGCTCGTGGGGCCAAGCAAGGCCAAGGACATCATCTTCACCGGGCGGTTCGTCAACGCTGAAGAGGCGCTGGCAATTGGGTTGGTCGACAAAGTTGTTCCCGCAACCGAGGTCTACGCGGCCGCTCAGGCATGGGCGGCGCAATTCGCGCAGGCGGCGACCTTTGCCTTGCGTGCCGCCAAAGAAGCCATCGATCGAGGCAGCGAGACTGACTTGCTGACTGGGCTTGAGATTGAGCGCCAGCAATTCGCGGCCCTCTTCGCCACCCAAGACCGCACGATCGGGATGACCTCGTTTGTGCAGAACGGACCTGGGAAAGCTGAGTTTGTTGGGGGCTAGCCCCAAAGTTACCCGCGGGTTAACTAACGTGTGACCCACCCCACCGTCACAGTGGATGCCGAGGGCGCCTTTGCCCAGGTAACCTCGGTTTGACTCACTTCTAGCCACAAGGGCCGCGAGGCCCAGATCTGGATAAACCTGAGATGAAAATTGTCGTTTGTGTGAAGCACGTGACCGACGCAACCGCCGACCAAAAGTTCGAAGCAGACAACACCGTTGACCGCGTCAACGTTGACGGTCTGCTCTCCGAGCTTGATGAGTACGCCGTTGAGCAGTCGCTGCAACTGAAAGAAAAGAACGAAGACGCCGAGGTTGTCGCCTTGTGTGTTGGCCCCGAAAAGGCGGCTGACGCGGTGCGCAAAGCGCTCCAGATGGGCGCCGACAGTGGCGTGCATGTCAGCGATGAAGCCATCGCTGGTTCCGATGCCATCGCCACCGCCAAGGTGTTGGCCGCAGCCGTCAACAAGATGGGTGGAGCCGATGTTGTTGTCACGGGCATGGCCTCGACCGACGGCGCCATGAGCGTTGTTCCCGCGATGCTGGCTGAGCTTCTCGACCTGCCTCAGGTCACCTTTGCTTCGGTGGTTGAAAGCCAAGGCGCCGAGTTCCGCATCAAGCGCGATGGTGATGTTGCGACCGAGATCATCGGTGCGACCGCACCGCTGGTGCTCAGCGTGACCGACCAATCCGGTGAGGCTCGCTACCCGTCCTTCAAGGGCATCATGGCTGCGAAGAAGAAGCCGGTTGAAAACTGGTCGCTCAGCGACCTGGGCGTTGACGCTTCCGAGGTCGGCCTGGGCGCCGCGTGGACTGCCGTGGTGGAGACCACCGCTCGCCCAGCGCGCACCGCTGGCGAAATCGTGACCGATGAGGGTGGTTCTGGTGCGCAGGCACTGGTCAACTTCCTCGCTGGCAAGAAGTTCATCTAAGGGGTTATGCACATGACTGAAATCCTCGTTCTCGTCGACCACGTCGACGGTGCCGTGCGCAAGCCGGCTTACGAACTCCTCGCAATCGCCAAGCGCCTGGGATCACCCTCGGCTGTCTTCATTGGCACTGCTGACCAGGTTGGCGCTGCTGCTGAGTCGCTCACCAAGTTCGGTGCCGACAAGGTCTACGTCGTTGACGACGCCGCCGTGAAGGGTTACCTCGTGGCCCCCAAGGCTGAAGTTCTCGCGCAGTTGGCTCAAAAGGCCGGTGCCGGGGCCGTCTTGATCACCTCCAGCGCCGAAGGCAAAGAGGTGGCCGGCCGGTTGGCCATCAAACTGCAAAGCGGTGTGATCACCGACGCAGTCGACGTACAAGCTGGTCCGGTGACCACCCAGAGCGTCTTTGCTGGCAACTACACCGTGCAAGCCAAGGTCACCAAGGGCACCCCGATCATCACGGTGAAGCCCAATGCGGCTGCTCCTGAGGAGACGGCGGGCGCCGGGGCTCGTGAGGACTTCGTGCCCACGATCTCTGACTCGGCTCGCAAGGCTCGCATCGTTGCTTCGCAACCTCGTGTCGCCTCGGGTCGCCCCGAGCTGACTGAGGCTGCGATCGTGGTTTCCGGTGGTCGTGGCACCGGCGGCAACTTCGAGCCAGTGGAGCAGTTCGCGGACTCCCTCGGTGCTGCGGTTGGCGCATCCCGTGCGGCCGTCGACTCCGGTTGGGTGCCTCACGCCTACCAGGTCGGTCAGACCGGCAAGACCGTGTCGCCGCAGTTGTACGTCGCCGCAGGTATCTCCGGTGCCATCCAGCACCGCGCAGGCATGCAGACGTCTAAGACGATCGTTGCCGTCAACAAGGACGAAGAGGCACCCCTCTTTGAACTCGTTGACCTCGGAATCGTCGGCGACCTGCACGCCGTGCTGCCTGCAGCCACCGAAGCGATCGTGGCTCGCAAGGGCTGATTAGCTGGTTTCATCACAAACACCGGGTCGCCAGTCGATCCGGTGTTTGTGGTTTTTTGGTGCAGATACCCGCGTGTGCGCCCAAACCGCGCGTCGGCCGTGCAGGGTGGCCTGGTGAGAATCTGGAAGTTTCTTGGCTGGGCAGTCGGGCTGATGCTGACTTTGGGTGCATTGCTGGGAGTCGGGGTCGAGTTCGCCAACGATTCGCCAACCTCACATCTGCGCGGGGCGATCATCATCGCGGCCAGTTTCGCCGCCTACTCGCTTCCGGCGGCGCTGCTCGGCTTGGTGGTGATGAGCCTGCTGGCGCGAGGTTCGCGAGGTCCCAGGCGCTGGGGTGCGTTAGCGGCGGCGGGGGCCTGCTTGCTGGCGGTAGCGGCCATGTCTATGCGCCTTGGGCCGCTCTATTTCCAGGACGATGGCGCCACTTCTGGCAGGTCACTGCGAGTGATGAGCGCCAATGCAAGCTTTGGCTCCACGCCGGCCAAAGACCTGATGGCTCTGGTTGCCCAGGAGCAGGTCGACGTACTCGTAATCGAAGAGGTGACGCCGTCACTGTTGGTCGACCTCGATCGCAGCGGCATCTCTAAGGCCCTGACATATCGAGCCGGGGAGCCCGAAGGCTCCGTGCGCGGCACCATGGTGTTTGCGCGTGAACCACTTGAACGCGTGCAGAAACTCAACGTGACCAACGGTGCGTGGTCGATGCGTTTAGGTGGAGGAGAAAAAGGGATAACGCTGGTGGGCGTGCACACGACCCCGCCGCTTTACGGCATCAAACTATGGCGCCAAGACCTACGCGAGGTCGCCGCTTCCGTATCCCAAGCCAAGGCTGACGGCGACACCGTGTTGGTGGCCGGAGACTTCAACGCCACGATTGACCATCGAGCGTTTCGAGAAGTGTTGGACGCGGGGTTGATCGATGCGGCGGATGCGTGCGGTGCCGGCTGGCAGCCGACGTGGCCCCGGCCCGGAACGAAACACCTGCCAGCGTGGGCGCCAGGCACCGTGTTGCCGATCGACCACATCATGGTGACCAGCGGCGCTGGATGTTCGGGGTTCAAGACATTGCACCTTGCTGAGTCCGATCACCGTGGGGTGATCGCGACATTCGTGCTGCCGTGATCCTCACGTGATAGCCGGCGAGTGTGAACAAAGTAGGTTGTGAGGCGTGAATCGCGCCCGGTTGCCGTTTTGGATTGCTGGCTTGGCTTCGCTTGCCGTCGCCACAACTTTGGTCGGCGCCCGATTTGCCAATCACTTCAGCGGCAATAGGTACCTCGTATTACTCACGTTCTTGACCCCAGCAGGCTTCATTGCGGCGGCAATCTCAGCGCTGCTTCTTCTCGCACTGGTGTTGGGATACCCGCGGCGACTGGCCTCGGTGGTGCTCGCGCTGGCGCTAGCTGTCGGCGGGGTCGCAGCATGGCAGCAATGGCCGCTCTATTCGGCCGATACACCGCCTGCGGGGCTGGCACGCATCACGGTCATCACGACTAATCTCATGTCTGGTCACGCTGATCTCACCGCGATCATGACTGCTGCCGAATTCAATCGGGCTGACGTGATCGTCTTTGAAGAGATGACCCCCAATGCGGCGGCCACTGCAGCTAGCCAGACCGCTTCCTCGAACTACCCCTATCGACTTGGTGAGCCCGTTGAAGGGGTTGGCGGCACGGTGGTGTGGTCTCGTTTCAAGATCAAGGACGCGCGACCTCTGAGCGTGAGCAACTCCGGGTGGGCCATGAAAATCAAGGCCGAACCCAAGTTCTTCTTAGTAGTGGGAAACACCTCCTCGCCGAGCGGCGACGTTGGCATGTGGCAACGAGATATGAAGTCACTCAGGGATGAAGCCGTCGTGGCGAAGGCCCAAGGTCCCACCATCGTTGCGGGGAATCTCAATGCCACCTCTGACCATGACGAGTACCAGCGGTTTGAGTCCGAAGGGTTCAGGGGCACAGCAGATGCCTGCGGGGTCGGCTGGCAACCCACCTGGCCTCAACCTGGCTTTGATCCTGTTCCCAAGAGGTTTCCAATCGCCGTCGTCAGGATTGACCACGTGCTGATCGATAACACCTTCTCGTGCGTCAAGTCGACCGCTGTGCCCATCGCTGGCACAGACCACCAAGCTGTGATCGCGACCCTCGAACCACGCGGATAAGGGCCAGCGCCGTAATCTAGGCCCGTTATGGGTTCCCGAATCTATCTTGACCACGCCGCCACGACTCCGATGTCACCTGCGGCGGTCGAGGCGATGACCCGTCTGCTGCCGCTGGTCGGCAACCCATCTTCATTGCATGCGGCAGGTCGCGACGCCCGCCGCGTGGTCGAAGAATCACGTGAACAGGTGGCGGCGGGGATTGGGGCTCGTCCCGGAGATGTCGTGTTCACCTCTGGTGGCACCGAGGCAGACAACTTGGCAGTCAAGGGTATCTACTGGGCCCGGCGAGCCGAAGACCCCCGACGGGTGCGAGTGCTGACTAGCGCGATCGAACACCACGCCGTGCTGGATCCAGTGGAATGGCTCGGTGCTCATGAGGACGCCCAGGTCGAACTCCTGCCTGTTGATTCCCAGGGGCGGCTTCTTGTTGATCAATTGCGCGCCACGGTTCAAAGCGCCCCAGAAACGGTCGCCCTCATCAGCGTGATGTGGGCCAACAACGAAGTGGGCACGCTTCAGCCG
>CALMMO010000378.1 GCA_937868455.1 uncultured Marmoricola sp. | reverse complement strand
ACACCGATCTTGTCGCCTAGGGCCTTGGCCCACTGCCCGGCCGCGTTCACGACGATGTCGGCCTCGATGGTGCCTTGGTCGGTGACAACGCCCGTCACCCTGGCTCCGCGCTCGCTTCGGCGCACAGCGAAGTCGGTCACGCGCACGCCCTCGTGGACCTTCACCCCACGCATGCGGGCGCCCTTGGCCAGTGCCTGAGTGACGTCGGTGGGGTTGACCTTCCCATCACCTGGGAGCCAAATGGCTCCGAGCAAGTCATCGACTTGCATGGGCTCCCACAGATCCTTGGCCTGTGCCGGAGTCAGCATGTCGCAGGGCATGTCATAAGCCGCCGCATTCGCTGCAGTACGTCGAAGTGCGGTCATCCGCTCCGGAGTGCGAGCAACGATGACCCCACCCACGTTGCGATAGCCGGTGGCGAGGCCAGTCTCGGCCTCCAGCGATGCATAGAGTTCGGCGGAGTACTGCACCAGCTTGGTGCCGCTCTCGCTGGCGCGAAGTGGTCCCACCAGCCCTGCGGCGTGCCAGGTGGTGCCACCTGAGAGGTGCCCTTGCTCGAGCAACACCACATCGGTTTTGCCCAGCTTCGCAAGGTGATAGGCGATCGAACAGCCAATAACGCCGCCGCCAACAATGACGATTTCGGCGCGCTCAGGAAGCACCTGCAGTCTCCTTCAACAAGGTTGTGAAATCCGGGCCGCGGAAGATTGCCGCAGCCTTCTCGAACCGGTGGCTTCCCCACTCAGTGAAGTCATAATCGATGGAACTACTGCCAGCTTGAATGAACCCCCACAACGCCCATCCGTAGGCGCTGCACAACGCTTGTAGTCGCACTCTGGCGATGTCGGCCTTAGTCGTGAGGGGCCCGAAATACGCCTCGGTCCAGGCATCGGTCATTTCTGGGGTGAACTCACACTCGGTGGCAGTGTTGCCGAGTTCAAAGCAGGCATCGTTGTTGCCGGAGTACTCATAGTCGATGAGCCACACCTGGTGGCCGTCATCAAGGTAGTTGCCCGCCAGCAAGTCGTTATTGCACGGCACGCTGGGTCGAGGGTTGGCAGCGAGCGCTGACTCCACCTGGGACCATTGGGCAGCAAAATCGTCATAGGCAGGTGGCACCCAAAAGCCGTTTTCAGCGATGAGCTTT
>CALMMO010000377.1 GCA_937868455.1 uncultured Marmoricola sp. | reverse complement strand
CGATGGCCAGGTGCACATCGTGCGCCGCGTCGACGGAGTGCCGGTGCGCTCGCCGATGCCGGCCCTGGTCTCCAAGGTGCTGGTGACGACCGGTGACAGCCTCACGCTGGGTGACCCGGTGGTGATGTTGGAGTCGATGAAGATGGTCTCGACCCTGACCGCGCCCTTCGACGGCGAGGTTGTGGGCGTCGAGGTGGTGGCCAATGCCCAGGTCGAGGCCGGCGCACCTCTGATTCGCCTGCGCCAGTCACACAGCGGCTCGCAGGTGCTCACAGACACGGCCATCGATTTTGCGAGTCTGGCCGCTGCGCCTAACGCGGCAGTCAGCATCAGTGATGTCTATGCCCGACTGACAAACTTCTTGCTCGGCTACGACCTCGACCCCACCGGGCTTCGCGAACTCACGACCCTGCAACGAAACCTAGCCACCTCCACCCCCGGCGATGACCCCGCTTTGCGGGCCCATGAGGACGCGTTCGTTGACCTCTTCGCCGAGATTGGTGCCCTTTATCGCCCGCGCACCGAGGCAGAAGTGGGTGACTCTGAAGTCACAGGCACTAACACTCAGGAATACTTCTTGGCGTTCTTGCAGTGGCTCGATGCTGACCGAGCCGGGTTGCCTGAGCGCTACCGCACCCGGTTGCTGGAGGCCCTTGCGAGGTACTCCGTGCCCTCGTTGGCTCACACCGACGAACTCGAGCACGCGATGTTGTGGCTGTTCCGTTCCTTTTCCCGCATCCCAGCAGCAGCGCCGTTCGTCCGCGCGATTTTGGAGCGGCGTTTGCTCCACGCCGATGTGTTGCGCGAGAACGATCGCAGCCAGACCCACCTGCGCCTCGATCGCCTGGCTGCAGCGATGCAGGGTCGCCAGCAACAACTGGCCGACTTGGCCAGGGATGTGGTCTTTGACTACTTCGAGAAGCCGGTGCTTGATGCGGCCAATGCAGGAGTCCGCGAGGAGATGGCCGGGCACCTCAAGGCGCTCTCAGCCAACCCGCAACGCTTTGATCGCTCCGATCGGGTGGATCGGCTGGTGTGGTGCCCCCACCCCTTGCGTCGACTGCTTCTAGACGCCTGGCGTGGCGCCGAGACCTCCCCAGACCCCGATGCATTTCGGCAGGCCATTTCTGAGGCCTATCTGCGGCGC
>CALMMO010000376.1 GCA_937868455.1 uncultured Marmoricola sp. | reverse complement strand
GCTTCGCGGCTGTGAGTACGGCGCACGCAGCGAGCACTGCATCGGCATCGGGACGAGGCCGAGGGACTGAGTGAATTCGAGTGCGGAAGAACGACTCAGGAAAGTCAAACTCCTCTATCTGAACGTCTTGGGGCAACGCAATCGTCACCGGTCCGGCGTCTGCGGGATCAGTGAGCACCCGGGCCACCTGCGGCAACGATGAGAGGAGTTGCTCGGGCTTGGTGATCCGGTCGAAGTACCTCGACACCGGCTTGAAAGCATCGTTGACCGAAATGGTCGGGTCTCCGAAGTGCTCCACTTGCTGCAAGACCGGGTCGGGTGCACGACCCATGAAGGTGTCACCTGGCAGAAGCAGCACGGGGATCCGGTTGGCGTGCGCCACGCCTGCAGCCGTGACCATGTTGAGCGCGCCTGGCCCCACCGACGAGGTTGCCACCATGACCTGCCGACGGTCCATGGCGCGGGCGTAGGCGACGGCGGCTAGCGCCATGCCTTGCTCGTTTTGGCCACGCCAGGTCGGCAGTTCATCGCGGGCTTCATAGAGCGCAGTGCCAAGACCCAAGACGTTGCCGTGCCCGAAGATGCCAAACACGCCAGCAAACAGCGGCACTTCGCTGCCATCGAGCAAAACCGAGCGTTGGGCAAGCATCCAGCGCACCAGTGCTTGGGCGGTCGTGAGACGGATTGTCATGCAGGTGCTCCCTTCACAGGCCCACTTGCCGAGGTCATCGGGCAGCGAGGATCAAGGTCGTCTTCAGTCCAGGTGTCACGGATCCAGCCGTGCACGGGGTCATCGCAAAATGCCAACGCGCGGTCTTGAGCGGGTCCAGCCATGACGTTGAGGTAATACATCGGGTAGCCAGGTGCCGCGATGCACGGTCCGTGGTAGCCGTGAGGCACCACAACCACGTCGTGGTCCCGCACCTCGATGGTCTCGTCGAGTGGCTCCAGCCCGGCAGCCTCGTGGTCGGCTGTGGTGTAGGTGCGGTGGTAACCCATGCCTTCGCGACTCGGTGTGACCTGATCGCGTCCAGCGATGCGGTAGTAGTAGATCTCCTCGTTGACCACTGGGCATGGCTCGCTGAGGTCGTGCTTGTGCGGGGGGTAACTCGACCAGTTGCCATCGGGGGTCAGGAGCTCACAACAAATCAGTTTGTCGGCGTGGTCCCATACCCCTGGGATGCCGAAATTCGTGACCTGACGAGTCGCTGAGCCAGACCCCCTCACCTCGACGGGCACGTCGCTGGCCGCGCCGTACTTGGGCGGGAGGGGTTTGGTGCACCGCGATGCAGGTACGGCGACCTCGGCGCCCTGAGCCGACACCAAGGTCATCTCGGTGTCGCGCCCCACGTAGACAAAGTCGCTCACGCGCGTAAAGACCGACTCGCGCCCGGTCAAGTCAAAGCGCTCCCCCGCAGCATCCACACTCAGCGAACCGCTGAGCGGAAGCACAAAGCACTCACTCTCACCCGTGGTCAGCCTCAAGGGGACCCCAGGATCGAGTCGGTGCACGCTGATCCCGGTCCAGTCCCAGCCAGCATCTTCGGGCGTAAGCGACACGATGGTCGCGGCGCTGGGATTGCCAGGGTGGTGAAGTTTGCTCATGACTGGGCCGCCGTCAAAATGCCTGCCGCCGCCGCCACAGCGCCAGCCACGTCATCATCTGGTGGGTAGAGCAAGGCTCGGCCGACCACCACGCCGCGCACACTCGGCTGTGCCAAGGCTTGACCCCACGAAGCCAGGTCTGCAGCGGGGTCTGAATTGGGCACCCCACCCAACACCACGCATGGCAACGTCGTGGAGGCGTAGACCGCCTGTGGGTCATCGCAGGCGGGCATCTTCAACCAGGTGTAGGCACTGGTAGTCCCCAAGCCGCTGGCAATGGAGATGGCGCGGGCCAAGGCAGGCGTGGACTTCACCAAGGTGAGGGAGCCGTCACCGTTTCGTTGATAGGGCAACGGCTCCACCATGGCCATCAAGCCATGGGCGGCAAGTTCTGAGACAGCCTGCGCGCACGCCTCGATGGTGGCCGCAGTGCCAGCGTCTTGGTCGTCGATGCGCAACAACATTTTCCCGCCATCAAGACGGTTAGTTGCGATGCTGGCTGCGTCGTAGCCCGTAAACCGGTCATCCATGGTCCAGGTCGCGCCGTCGAGTCCGCCTCGGTTCATCGAACCGATGACGATCTTGCCCTCAAGGGCGCCCAAGAGAAGGAGTTCCTCAACGATGTCGGGGGTGCCGAGCACTCCGTCAACCTCTGGATGCTCCAAGGCCGTCATCATTCGGGCCAGCAGCGAGCGTCGATCGGCCATCGCCATGGGGTCTGGGCCAGCGGCCAACGCCCCGCGCGCGGGGTGATCGGCAGCCACCAAGAAGAGCGAG
>CALMMO010000375.1 GCA_937868455.1 uncultured Marmoricola sp. | reverse complement strand
TGGCACCACGGGTCGCAACGAGCCCGAGCACCTTGTCGGCGAAGGTGCTCCAGGCCGCAAGGTCGGTCGCGCTGACCCTGACATAGCCCATCGACTTGATGTCGATCATCACTTCTCCCTCTTCAAGAACGCGGTGGCTACCTCACAAAATGCGTCGGCTGCCTCGATTTGAGCCCAGTGCCCACACCGCGGAAAGACGTGCAATTCAGCCTTCGGGATCAACTTGAGTGCGACCATCGCCCCATCAAGTGGGTTCACTCGGTCTTCGCGGCCCCACGTCAGCAACGTCGGGTGACGCAACCTATGCGCTTCACGCCACAACATGCCATCTTCGGCGAACTCGGGATTCCAAAATGACATGCCCATCGACGCCATGGCTTCGCGCGCCCCTGGCGCAGTCGCATCGGCGAACCGCTCTTCGACGAGTTCGTCGGTCACGAGTTTCTGATTGACCACCATCGTGGAAATGAAGGCTCGCAGCGCTTCGCGGGTGGGGTTAGCCCCAAAGTCCATCAACCGCTGGACGCCCTCGGTGGGATCAGCGTGGAACAGGTTCAACGACAACCCACCAGGGCCCATGAGCACCAAGCGGTCCACCCGGTCTGGGTGACTCAACGCCAGCCGCATCGCGGTGCCGCCACCTAACGAGTTGCCCAGCACGTGGGCCTTCTCGATGCCAAGTTCGTCAAGCAAACCAATCACATGGTCAGCCGCATGGCGGTAGTAGTTGCCAACCACGGCCGGTTTGTCTGACCCGCCGAACCCAGGTTGGTCGACCAAGATCGTGCGGAACGATTCAGCAAAACGGGGCAGCGCAGCAGCGAAATTCGACCACGAAGAGGCACCAGGACCGCCGCCGTGGAGCATGACGAGTGGCGCACCGGTGCCGGCCTCGTAGTAGTTCAAGGTGATACCAAGCACCTGTGCGCTGTGCTGGACCTCCGCCTTGTTCAGCGGCGTCACCATCAGTACATCCCCGGGTCGACCTGGTGTCCGAACTCGTGGGCGCCGTACATCTGCAAGGCGCGCTCGATGTCGTTGGCGGCGTGCACACGACCGGCGTGAGCATCGCGCCAGGCGCGCTGAAGGTAGGTGCCCTCAGCAAGTGCACGGGCCCCGGAGGCCTCAAAGAGAGCGTCAATCGCATCAATAGCGCGCTGGGTGCCCAGCACCTGGTCACGACGCACCTTCAGACGCAATTTCAGCGGAATCTTCTCGCCCTTGGCAACCAAGGCCATTTCGTCACGGATGTTGTTCATGGTCAACGCCCAGGCCGCGTCGATCTCAGAGGATGCTTTGGCAATCCGCACTGCCGCAAAGGGGTCCAGTGAGGCCTTCTCGCCGGCGTACGCCGCGCGCACGCGCGACTGCTGCATCTTCACGTGCTCGTCGTAGGCGCCATAGGCCATGCCGATGATGGGAGTCGAAATGGTGGTGGTGAAGAGCGAGTGGAAAGGCAGTTTGTAGAGGTCACTGGTGTTGACCGCCTGCCCCGGCCCGTAGCAACGTCCGGTGTCACTCATCGACAAGGTGTTGGCGTCTGGCACAAAGACCTCTTTGACCACGATGTCGTTGGACCCGGTGCCGCGAAGGCCCACGGTGTTCCACACGTCGACAATTTCGTATTGGTCGCGCGGCAGCAAGAACGTCTTGAAGTCAACGATCTGTCCCTCGGCGTTTTGCACGAGCCCACCCAAGAGCACCCAGGTGGCGTGGTCGCAGCCGCTAGAGAAGGCCCACTTGCCGCTGAGAATGTAGCCACCTTCGGTGAGTACGGCGCGACCAGTCGGCGCATATGAGGAACTGATCCGGGTGAGGTGGTTCTCGCCCCAAACCGCCTGCTGGGCGGAGTCATCGAAGAGAGCGATCTGCCACGGGTGCACGGTCAACACCGAGCAGATCCAGGCGGTCGAGGCGCAAGCGCCAGCAATGTCTCGCACTCCGGTGTAGAAGTCGATCGGGTCACCCTCGAGCCCGCCGTAGCGCTTGGGCTGCAGCAGTTGGAAGAAGCCTGTCTCCTCGATCTCCTTGACGGTGGCATCGGGGATCACGCGCAGACGCTCGGCTTCTTCGGCGCGCTCACGAATCGTGGGCAGCAGGTCGCGAATGCCATCGAGCACGGCGTTTGTCATGGTTGTCTCCTGAGTGCTTATCGAGGTTCCGTCCAAGACTAGAACACGTTCTCGTTTTGGTCGAGATTGACCCTTCTCACACGCGACGACCCAGCGGGAATTCAACTAGAACCTGTTACAGTTTCGGCCATGACAAAGGCCCCCCAGAGCTATGACGTGGTGGTTGTCGGAGCCGGTGCTGCTGGCATGTCGGCAGCTTTGCGAGCCGCCCACCACGGCCTGCGCGTCGTACTCCTGGAGAAGAGTGAGTACTTCGGCGGATCGACCGCGCGCTCCGGTGGCGGAGTCTGGATTCCAGGCAACTACGCCCTCGTCGAAGCAGGGCAGGTCGAGGCCGGCGACGCCGAACGCGCCAAGACCTATCTGGACTCCATCGTGGGTGACGCCGTACCCAAGACCAAGCGCGATACCTATATCGACCGCGGGCCGGAGGTCATGGACTTCATTCGCAAGAAGACACCGGTTCGTTTCGCCTGGGTGCCGCAGTACGCCGACTACCAACCCGAGCAGCCCGGGGGTCGGTTAGCAGGACGATCTGTCGAACCGGTGCCGATGGACGCACGTTTCCTCGGCGATGAACTCAAACGGCTGCACCCGCGTTATGCCAAGGCGCCAGCCAACCTCATCGTGACTCAAGCGGACTTCCGCAAGATCAGTTTGGGCATGCGCACGGTCAAGGGCCCGCTCACGATGGCCAAAGTCACGATGCGCAAGATCATCGACACAGCGCGTGGCCGCAAGATGTTTGCGATGGGCAATGCCCTCGCGATTGGTCTTCGAAAGGGACTCATCGACGCCGGGGTCGAGGTGAAGTACGGCGCTGACTTGACCGGACTGATTCTCGACAACGACGCAGTGGTGGGCGTGCACACCTCCGCCGGAGATTTCACCGCCACCCACGGCGTGATCTTGGGCAGCGGGGGCTTCGAGCGCAGCGAAACACTTCGTGAGAGGTACTCCCCCAAACCGACCTCGATCGAGTGGACCACAGGTTCGGTGAACAACACCGGCGCTGGCATTGAGGCAGGAGAGAAGGCCGGTGCGGCACTGGATTTCATGGACGACGCTTGGTGGGGGCCGACCATTCCGCTGCCTAATGGCCCGTGGTTCTGCCTGGCTGAGCGCAACCTGCCCGGATCGATCATGGTCAACGGTGCCGGACGTCGGTTCATGAACGAAGCGCTGCCCTACGTCGAGGCCGTGCAGGCGCTTTACGCAGGCCAGGCCACCGGCGTCTCTCATGTGCCGTGCTGGATGATCATGGATCAGCGCTATCGCAACCGATATCTCTTTGCAGGCCTCGGGCCGCGTCAGCCCTTCCCCGGCCGTTGGTACAAGGCTGGTGTGGTCAAACAGGCTGCTTCTTTGGCCGAACTCGCAGCCCAAATCGAGGTGCCTGCAGAGGCGTTGGTTCAGACCGTGACCAGGTTCAACGGCTTTGCCGAGACTGGCATCGACGAAGACTTCAAGCGTGGCGAGAGTGGGTATGACAAGTACTACTCAGATCCCACCGTGAAGCCGAACTGCTCACTCAATCGCATCGACGAAGGACCGTTCTACGCGGTCAAGATCATTCCCGGCGATCTGGGCACCAAGGGCGGACTCGTGACAGATGATCGCGGTCGAGTGCTGCGCTCGGATGGCTCGGCAATCCAGGGTCTCTATGCCTCCGGAAACGTGTCGGCTGCAGTGATGGGCTACACCTACGCCGGGCCGGGAGCCACCATCGGGCCGGCCTTGGTCTTTGGCTATCTCGCCGCCGACGACATCGCCGCAAACGCCTAGGAGCGAACCATGCCGATCAACCCTGATATCGCCATTGGCGCTCAACTACCGTCACGCAGTTTTGCGTGGACCGCCTCCGACGTACTCCTCTATCACTTGGCCATCGGTGCCGGCTCACGGACCGGTGACAACCTCGACCCGGGTGCACTGCGCTACACCCTCGACAACGAGTCACTGCAGGTGCTGCCTT
>CALMMO010000374.1 GCA_937868455.1 uncultured Marmoricola sp. | reverse complement strand
CGTGAGGCATCTCCGCAACCAGCGGAATGTGGGTGTTGATCCACACGCAGCCGAAGTCGAGACGCTTGGCCATGCGCATGGCGCGACCGTGATCACGGGTCCAGACGCTCGAGGCCAGGCCGTACTTGACCCCATTGGCCCAACGCACGGCCTCGTCTTCGTCGGTGAAGCGCTGCACGGTGATCACGGGACCGAAGATCTCGTTTTGAATGACCTCGTCGTCTTGACGCAAGCCGGCGAGCACGGTCGGCTCGAAGAAGTAGCCCGTGTCACCTTGACGCTTGCCACCGGCCTGCACCGATGCGTGGTCGGGCAACCGGTCGACAAATCCACCGACCTTGGCAAGTTGGTCTGCGTTGTTAACCGGCCCGTAAAGCACGTCTTCGTTGTCGGGCATGCCAGTCGAGGTGGCCTTAGCCTGCTCGGTCAGCGCGGCCACGAAGTCGTCGTAGGCGCCGGGGGCGGCCAATACGCGAGTCGCAGCCGTGCAGTCTTGTCCGGCGTTGAAGTAGCCGGCGATCGCGATAGCTTCGGCCGCAGCCTCAATGTCAGCGTCATCGAAGATCACGACAGGCGCCTTGCCACCGAGTTCGAGGTGGGTGTTCTTCAGGTCTTCGGCGGCCGCCTTGGCGACCTCCATGCCCGCACGCACCGATCCGGTGATGCTGACCATTTGAGGCGTGGGGTGGGCCACGAGCGCGCGACCGGTGTCGCGGTCACCGCACACAACGTTGAAGAGGCCAGCCGGGAAGAACTCTGCGGCCACCTGCGCCATCCACACGGTCGAGGCCGGAGTGGTGTCGCTTGGCTTGAGTACGACGGCGTTACCGGCCGCAATCGCGGGGCCGAACTTCCAAGCCGCCATCATCATCGGGTAGTTCCATGGGGTGACCTGCCCACACACACCGATGGGCTCACGACGGATCATCGAGGTCATGCCTTGCATGTACTCACCGGCGGCGCGGCCTTCAAGCACGCGGGCCGCACCGGCAAAGAAGCGCAACTGGTCGACCATGGGCGGGATTTCTTCACTCATGGTCAGGCCCAACGGCTTGCCCGTGTCGCGAGACTCAACGGCCACGAGTTCTTCGGCGCGCGACTCGAGAGCGTCGGCGAACTTCAGCATCGCCTGCTGACGGGTGCTCGGGGTGACGTCACGCCACTCCTCGAACGCCTTCTCGGCTGCCTTCATGGCACGGTCAACGTCTTCGGCGCCAGACTTGGCCGCCTGGGCGTAAACCTCGCCGGTTGTGGGGTCATACACGTCGTACATTTCGCCATCGACGGGGTCGCAGACCTCGCCGTTGATGAAGTTCTTGAACACCTGGTCAGCCATGTGAGCGTCCTTCGTGAAGTGAGGTGGGAATCTACTCCCGACCCTAGCGGCGTACGTCACATTCCACTATCCCGACCCGTCAGGTCATGCAACGAAATCCGCAGATTTTTGCCTCGCCATGCACGGATTCACTTGCCGAAGGTCGGTTTGCCCAGGCACCATGGGTCCAACTATCAACAACCCGAAGGGGCAATAGATGTCCGTCGATCACGAACGCGCACTCTCAGCGGCCGAGCACGAGCGGATGCAGGAGTCTGCGCGCGACCACCTCTGGATGCACTTCTCACGCCACTCGGTCTACGAAGGTGGCGACATCCCAGTGATTGCTCGGGGTGAGGGCGCCTACATTTACGACACCCACGGACGCCGCTACCTCGATGGGTTGGCCGGACTCTTCGTCACTCAGGTCGGCCACGGCCGCCAAGAACTCGCAGAGGCTGCAGCCAAGCAGGCCAGCCAACTGGCGTTCCACCCTTTGTGGTCCTACGCCCACCCCAGCGCCATCGAGTTGGCCGAGCGTGTGGCTAACTACGCCCCTGGCGACTTGAACCGCGTCTTCTTCACCACCGGCGGCGGCGAGGCTGTGGAGTCTGCTTGGAAGTTGGCAAAGCACTACTTCAAGTTGACCGGCAAGCCGACCAAGCACAAGGTCATTAGCCGCACCATCGCCTATCACGGCACCCCGCAAGGCGCGCTCTCCATCACCGGAATCCCCGGCATGAAGGCGATGTACGAACCCCTGGTCCCCTCGACTTTCCGAGTGCCTAACACCAACTTCTATCGCGCGCCGTACTTCGGCGATGATGAGTACGCCTTCGGTCAGTGGGCAGCCAACGAGATTGCCACAGCCATCGAGAACGAAGGTCCCGACACTGTGGCGGCAGTGTTCTTGGAGCCTGTACAAAACTCCGGCGGTTGCTTCCCACCACCTCCGGGATACTTCGAGCGAGTGCGCGAAATCTGCGACCAGTACGACGTGCTGATGGTCTCTGACGAGGTCATTTGCGCCTTCGGCCGGCTTGGGCACATGTTTGGCGCAGAGCGTTATGGCTACCTGCCCGACATGATCACCTGCGCAAAGGGCATTACCTCGGGCTATTCGCCCCTGGGCGCCATGATCGCCAGTGACCGCCTGATGGAGCCCTTCTTGCAGGGTCACAACTCATTCCTGCACGGCTACACCTTCGGCGGCCACCCGGTCTCGACGGCCGTTGCCCTTGCCAACCTCGACATCTTCGACCGCGAAGGCCTTAACCAGCACGTGCTCGACAACGAGCCGGGCTTTAGGGCGACGTTGGAGAAGCTGAAGGACCTGGACATCGTCGGTGACGTGCGCGGTGCTGGCTACTTCTATGGCATCGAACTGGTCAAGGACAAGGCGACCAAAGAGACCTTCAACGAGGGCGAGTCGGAGCGTCTCCTAAGAGGGTTCCTCTCCAAGGCGTTGTACGACGCCGGCCTCTACTGCCGCGCTGATGACCGTGGCGACCCGGTGATCCAACTAGCACCGCCGCTCATTTGCGGACAAGAGCACTTCGATGAGATGGAAGAAATCATCCGCGACGTGCTCATCCAGGCTCAGACGCTGCTCTGAGCCTGAGGGCTAGGAGTCATAGGGCTAGGAATCAAAGGGCTAGGAGTCAAACCCGAGGCCGACCGCCCCGGTTGCTCGCAGCCAGAGGTTTTCCTTGCCGCCGTTGAGGTCAGCGGCGGCAAGTGAACGCCTCGTGGCCTCGATGCCCAAGTAGCGGATCGGCTCGGGTGGGAATGGCAGCGGCTTTTCGCGCACCATCTGCAAGGCGGTGCGCTCGGTCTCGAGGCCGCCAAGCAAGTCGAGCACCACGTCACCGGCAAACCTGGTGGCACCCACCCCGAGTCCGGTGAAACCGAGGGCATAGCCCACTCGACCTCGCATCGCTGTGCCGTAGAACGCGGTGAACCGGGTGCAGGTGTCGATCACGCCTCCCCAGGCATGGGTGAAGTTGAGCCCTTCGAGTTGGGGGAAGGTGGCGAAGAACTGATCGGCGAGGAGTTCGAAGGTGGCTGGGCGTTGCTCAAGGTCGGGTCTCATCGCGGAGCCGTAGTGGTAGATCGCGTCGTACCCTCCCCACAAGATTCGACCGTCTCTTGTGGTGCGGTAGTAGTGGAACTGGTTCGCTGTGTCTGAGATGCCCTCGCGCCCGAGCCAGCCAATAGCGGCGCGCTGCTCAGTCGTGAGTGGCTCGGTCATCAGGGCGTAGTCGTAGACCGGCACCGTCATGAGCCGAAGTCGCTTGAGAAGCGGACGGTAAGCATTGGTGGCCAGAACGACCTGCTTCGCGGCAATCACTGCGTCACGACAACGCAGTCGAACGCCATTCGCGTCTGAGGCGATATCGCGCACCGGGGTGCGCTCATGAATGCGCACGCCACGCCTGAGACAGGCTTCGCGAAGCCCCCAGGCAAGCCGGGCAGGCTCGACCAGCGCCACGTCGGGCTCATAGATCGAGGCGAGATAGGTCGGTGAGTCGACCCGTTGGCGAGTTTGCTCAGCATCAAGGAACACAGCGTGCTGTCCCATCTGCTGGAGCTGCACGATTTCGTCTTCCAAAATCTCAACGTGGTGGGGCTCAGTGGCCACCGCCAAGACGCCGGATCGCACAAAATCGCAGTCGATCTCCTCGGCCGTAATCGTCGCCTCAATGGCATTGAGGTTGGCTCGGCCCATCTCTAGCAGGGTCGCCATCTCGTCGGGCCAACGCGACATGCCGTTGCCGAACCCGTGGGTCAGCGATGCCTCACAGAAGCCGCCATTACGCCCCGATGCGGCGTGCCCACAGGTCAACCCTTCAACAATGAGTACGTCGAGATCAGGGTTGCGGTCCTTGGCCAAAAGGGCAGTCCACAGGCCTAGGTAGCCGCCGCCAACGATCGCTAAGTCAGCGCTCACCGATCCGCGCAGGCTCGGGGCAACCTCTGGTCGTGCAGGGTCTTCGAGCCAAAAGGCTGTGGGTCGAGCGCCTTGCAAACTCGAGGAGCTCATGACGTAGCCAGCAACCGCTCTTGGCGCCTGCGGTGCAATTCGTTCCCGATCACGATGGCCACCGAGATGACAAACATCAACGTGCCTACGACATTGACTTGCATCGGAACACCCCGTTGGGATGCGCCCCACACATACATGGGGAACGTCGTCGTGTTGCCGGCATTGAGGTTGGTGATGATGAAGTCGTCGAACGACAACGAGAACGCCAACAACGCCGCACCCAAGATGCCGGGAAAGACCAGCGGGAACGTCACCTTCCAGAAGGTTTGCGATGGGGTGGCGTAAAGATCCATCGCTGCTTTCTCCAGGTTGTTGTCCAAACCGGCGAGTCGTGCGCGCACCGTGACCACGACGAACGAGAGACAGAACATGATGTGGGCGATCAAAATGGTCCAGAAACCGAGTTGACCGGCAAAACCTGCCGAAACGAAGAGCGCCAACAATGACGAACCGAGCACGATCTCGGGCGCTGCCATCGGCAAGAAGATCATCAAGTTGGCCGCCGAACGCCCAGCGAAGTTGTGTCGCACCAAGGCGAAGGCCATCAAGGTGCCCAGGAACGTCGCCACCAGTGTGGCAAGCAGACCGATCTGCACGCTGCGCACGACTGCCGAACACATTGACGCGTCATCGCAGGGGTTGAGCCAGTTATTCAACGTGAACGAATCAAACCGGTAGATCAGTCGAGACTTTGGCTTGTTGAAGCTCAT
>CALMMO010000373.1 GCA_937868455.1 uncultured Marmoricola sp. | reverse complement strand
CCTATTGCAGTGCTGTAGCCAGGGCGGTGCTGGCGACGATCGAGGCCGAGGGCCTAGTTGATCGAGCTGCAGCCATGGGTGGGCGCCTGATGGGTGGGCTGCGCGACGTACTCGACGTGGAAGTGCGTGGTCGCGGCCTCATGATCGGTGTCGACCTGGGCGACCCGAGACTCGCCGCCAAGGCTGTCTATCGGGCTTGGGAACTGGGCACCGTCGTCTATTACGTCGGCGGGGGCGTGCTCGAAGTGACCCCGCCGCTGATCATCAGCGAGGCCGAGGTCGATCAAGCAATCTCCTTGCTCGCGGCCGCCATAACCACCGCAGACCAGATCAGTGACGACGTCGTCGCAGAGTTCACAGGATGGTGAAGTAGATGGAGCAGTACGTCGACGCTTTGGCGTTGGTCGACCACCACGTGCATGGGGCATTGCGCAGCTCCGTGGATCGCAGCACCTGGGAGTCGATGGTGACCGAGGCTCCTGTCGCGCCAGCGGTCGGATCAATCTTTGACTCCCAAGTCGGGTTCGCTATCCGGCGTTGGTGTGCCCCGCTTCTGGACTTGGAGGTGTTCGCCTCGGGTGAGGACTACTGGGAACGCCGCTGCGAATTGGGTGAGGACGAAGTCAACCGACGCTTCCTCACCGCGACCGGCACCTCGACGTACCTAATTGAGACGGGATTCCTCGGCGACTCGGTGCTCGGACCCAGCGAAATGGCGACCGTGTCGGGGGCTGCTACGCGCGAAGTCGTCAGGCTCGAAACCATCGCGGAGGGCTTGCTGGCCGCACGCGGGGTGGATGGCTTTCTGGCGTCGTACGCCGACGAACTCGCCAGCGTTGTTGCGGCACGTTCCGCGGTCGGCACCAAGAGTGTGTTGGCCTATCGGCACGGTTTCGACGTGGACCCCGAGCGCCCAACTGCCGCCTTGTTGAAGGCCGGCGTCGAAGCGGCTGCGGCCTCCGGTCGGGTGAGCGATCCGGTGCTTTTGCGCTGGCTGCAGTGGTGCGCGATCGATCTCGGGCTGCCGCTGCAGTTGCACAGTGGGTACGGCGACCCCGACCTCGACCTGCATCGTGCCGACCCGACACTGCTCATGCCGTGGCTGCGCATGGTGGAGCCCACGGGCGTGCCGATCATGTTGTTGCACAACTACCCCTATCACCGTGAAGCCGGCTACTTGGCCCAGGTGTTCAGCAACGTCTATTTCGATGTGGGACTCGGTGTGAACTACACCGGCGTCGCGAGCAGATCGATCATTGCGGAGTCGTTCGAGCTCGGACCCTTCCACAAGCAACTGTTCTCCTCTGACGCGTGGGGACCTGCCGAACTCCACTACCTCGGCGCCGTGCTGTGGCGACGAGGAGTGACCTCGGTAATCGGTGACTGGGTGGCTTCAGGTGATTGGTCCCAAGCCGATGCCGAACGAGTGCTGCGGCTGGTGGCTTCGGAAAATGCGGAACGGGTGTATTCGCTATAGGTGACTCGACGCGAGTCGGACGTGATGGGAGTCTGTGCGCCATGACAAGCATCGACTTTCCTGCAGACGACCAAGGCCGCCGCAGCACCTCTGCCTTCGGCAAGGCCGTGGTCGCCGATGCACTGCGCCAGGTTGATCCCACCGGAGCGGCCGCGGCGCAACGCGAGCCGAACTGGCGCGGCGGCTACGTCGCGCACATGCGCAGGTTGGTGGAGGCAGGTCTGGCTAGTCCTGAGGATTGGCGCACGATCGCCCGCTCGGGCCTGGACTCCATCCACTCCCGACTGGTGGTCGGCGACCAACCCCTCGCTGAGTGGTCGGCGAGTTCAGAGCCACCCAAGACCGCGGTGATCAAGGGTGAGGCCGAGCCGCTAGAAGAACTGGTCATTCCCTATCGCGGGCAGCGCCTCAAGGGAGCCGAACTCCATGCTCAGCTTGAGTCCTGGCAAAAGGCTGGGGTGTTGGAGCCGGGGGTTATTGACGCCGTACTCACGGTGGCGGCGAACCCTGAGTGGCTGCGCGCCGATGGGCGAACGATTGTGGCGGTGGGTGCGGGTTCGGAGATGGGTCCGTTCACCTCGTTGCTGCGCTGGGGAGCGCAGGTTGCGGCTGTGGATCTGCCACGGCCCGACATGTGGGACCGCCTCGCCGGGGTTGCCGCGGAGCGGGCCGGCACGATGATCGTGCCCACCGCGACTGGCGATGTGAAGGACGCGGGAGTTGATGTGACTTCGGCAGTCCCCGAACTCACTGAGTGGCTTGCCGGGCTTGAAGGACAGTTGGTGTTGGGCAACTACGTGTACGCCGATGGCGCTGCCAACGTGCGCGTGTGTGCAGCCGTTGACGCGCTCACGATTGGTCTTTTGCGTCAACGACCAGACACTGCCTTGGGGTTCTTGGCGACGCCGACCGATGTCTTCGCAGTGCCAGGGGACGCCGTGGACTTCTCGGTGGCTGCGTTTGCTGCCCGATCAAAGGTGTCGAAGGCGCTGACTCGGCCACTGCGGGCGGTCTCAGGCAATCGGCTGCTCACCAGGCAATACACCCCCGGCATCGACCCAGGTCTCAACGACTCGTTGGTCAGCCAGCAAGGCCCGAACTACGCGTTGGCCAAGCGCCTTCAGCGTTGGCGGGCCACAGTTGCGCGCACTGAAGGGACCACCGTCTCACTCAATGTGGCTCCGCCAACGCGGACCAGATCGGTGGTGAAGAACCGGGCGCTGGCTGCGGCGTACGCCGGCGCACATCGATTTGGGGTCGAAGTCTTCGAGCCAGCCACCTCAAACGTGCTGATGGCGGCGTTGTTGATCCACGA
Organism: uncultured Marmoricola sp.; assembly: GCA_937868455.1. GTDB lineage: Bacteria > Actinomycetota > Actinomycetes > Propionibacteriales > Nocardioidaceae > Marmoricola. The sequence goes on along the minus strand of CALMMO010000373.1, from coordinate 1,267 downwards.
TCTGCATGTGCCGATGCCTGCCCACGAGCACCCATGGCAAGACGAAGCCGCCCATGCCGTGCATGGCGGTTTGTGGCGCACTGGATATGCGCCTCGCTCTGCCTTGGGTTTGGCGGCCCTGCTGGGGTTGGGGGCATCACGGGCCTGACGGGCGTGGGCTGCTGGTGGCTTGGCATGATCACCTGGTGACTACCGCCAAACCGATCAGCCCGCGGGCTGGACTGCTCGCGATCTGCGCGGCCGGGGTCTTATGGGGCACCGGTGGTCTCGCGGTGCAACTGATTCGCGAGCGACTGCCAATGTCGACGCTCACGGTCAGTGCCTGGCGGATGGCATTGGCGGCGCTGGTGCTGATCATCACCGTCGTTGTGGGTCGCCACGGGCCCGCGCTCTGGGCCTTGATGCGCGCTCGCCCCAAGACGGCGGTGTTTGTGGGCAGTTGCACTGCGGCCTATCAAGCGCTGTATTTCTGGGCGGTCACCGAGGCCGGAGTCACCATCGCCACGGTCGTCTCGCTCGGGCTCGCCCCAGTGCTGCTGACCTTGTGGGATGCGCGACGTCTTCGGCCCTCGGCGCGGCGGGTCGGTGTGCTCATCGGCGCACTCTCGGGTCTCGTGATTGTGACCGTCGCTGCCAGTTCTTCAGGCGTGGTCACCGGACCACATCCGATGATCGGTGTGCTCGCGGCTTGCTTGTCTGGTGCGTCGTACGCCGTTGCGACGCAAGTCGGTCGCCCGCTTGCTGCCGGTCACCCGGCCGTCGTACTCACTGCAGTGACGACTGTCGCAGGAACCCTGGCGTTGACGCCCCTTGCGCTGCTGAGCGGCGGACCTTTTGCGCCCGCGGACCTGCCGACGTGGAGCATCTTGGTCTATCTGGGGGTGTTCACGATGGCGCTGGCCTATGGGCTGTTGTACGCCGGCCTGCGCACCACCACCGGCAGCGCCGCCGTCATTGCGACGTTGCTCGAACCAGTGACCGCAGGAGTCGTTGCCTGGCTCGTGCTCGGCGAGCGCATTGGCCTGCTGGGTGTGGCCGGCATGTTGCTGATCCTTGGAGCCGTGGCTGGGCTAGGCGAAGAGGCGCCCTAGGGCTCAGCGGCGGCTGAGCTCTTTGGCCAACCGCTCAAGGGTCTGGTGCATCCCCGCGACCAACTCCTTCTCGAAGGACTCTTGTCCGCCAAGCACCGCCTTTTGCACCTGCAAACTGAGCCCAGAGATCCCGTTCGGTGCTTCGCGGCGTTCGGTGATCTTGGTGCCGCCGGTGC
>CALMMO010000372.1 GCA_937868455.1 uncultured Marmoricola sp. | reverse complement strand
CCACACGAGGTAGATGAAGCCTGCAATGGCAAGGCCCGAAAAGAACCACCACTGCAGTCCGTAAAAGAAGTGCGGCCCATTGCCGGGCTCGGGCAGCGACAGCGGTTCCAGCGATTGACTTGGCGGCGGGCTCTCTCGTGCAAGGTTGACGAAGCCACCAAGCACCTGGTCGCCGTAGGGCAACACCTTGGCGATCTCGACGCTAGAAATCGCACGGGCCGATAAATCAGTGACCTTGGCGGAACTGCCAGCCGCATCAAGTCGTAGGTAGCCCGAAACTGTCACAGTGCCCGAACTGGTGGCAGGGATGTTGGGGCGTGTGGCTCCGTTGTTGTCGGCGGCCAACCACCCCCGGTCCACGAGTACGACGCCGTGCCTGGTTCGCAGGGGAGTGACCACATCAACTCCAGGCTTGCCATCACGGGTGCGGTACCTAATCACCACCGTGTGCTCGTCGTCCCACTCACCTGTGGCAGTGACTCGGCGCCACTGATCGCTGGAGGAAGGCGCCTGGCCTACACGCATGAGCTCGCTCACCGGAAGTGGCGAAGCCCCGAGGTTGGCGGCTAGCTGGCGGTTGGCGGCTTCACGCTCATCGAGTCGGCGAAATTGCCAATCTCCAAGCACAACGGCCAGCCAAGCCAACAGCGCGACCACGACAGCGAAGACCAGCCACCGTCGAGTCAGTAGAAACCGCACGGACTGACCTTAGCTAGTGCGGTGAAACCTGCTGCGGCAGGCTCCCTACACTGTGCAAGTGCATGAGCTGGCTGACAAGTGGGGGCGGGTGGCCACCGACCTTCGGGTGTCGCTGACTGATCGATGCAATTTGCGGTGCACCTATTGCATGCCGGCCGAAGGTCTGGACTGGATGCCAACCGCTGAGGCGCTCACCGATGACGAAGTCGTTCGCTTGATCACGATCGGCGTCGAACGTCTCGGCATTCGCGAAGTCCGGTTCACAGGGGGCGAGCCGCTGCTGAGACGCGGGTTGAGTGACATCATCGCCCGGACAGCCGCTTTGGCCTCAAAACCGGAGACGTCACTCACCACGAATGCCTTGGGGCTCGCCAAGCTTGCACCGGCGTTGGCCGAGGCGGGACTGACTCGGGTCAATGTCAGTCTCGACTCAATTCGCCCCGAGGTCTTTGCCAAGATCACCTTGCGCGATCGGCTCAATGACGTCATCGACGGGCTTGCCGCCGCTCAACGCGCGGGCCTAGGCCCGGTGAAGGTCAACGCGGTCTTGCTGCGCGGGGTCAACGACACCGAGGCAGGCGAGCTTTTGCGTTGGTGCCTTGAGCGTGGCTACGAACTGCGGTTCATTGAGCAGATGCCGCTAGACCCGCAACATGGCTGGTCTCGAGACTCCATGGTGACTGCGGCAGAGATTTTGGCCCAGCTCGAAAGCGAGTTCACGCTGAGCCCAGTGGGCGAGGCGCGCGGCAGCGCCCCGGCGGAGATCTTTGAGGTCGACGGAGGACCAGGACGAGTGGGGGCGATTGCGTCGGTGACGCGCCCCTTCTGCGGTGACTGTGACCGCGTGCGCCCCACTGCTGATGGACAGGTGCGCAGTTGTTGGTTTGCGCGCGAAGGGCCTGACCGGCGCTCTGGTCTGCGCGGCGGCGCAACAGATGAGGAGACCGCCACGCG
>CALMMO010000371.1 GCA_937868455.1 uncultured Marmoricola sp. | reverse complement strand
TGCGGATGATCGAGGAAGGCTCTCCCATGCGAGACCTGACCTTGGAGAACCCGATTAGGTCGATTCGTGAGATTTCGGGTGACGTCACCGGGCGTCGCAAGCTTCGACTTGCCAATGGGCGTGAAGCCAGCGCCCTGCAAATCCAAAGTGAGTACCTAGCGCGTGTGCGCGACTTTGTTGACCAGCGCCAGTTGCACACACCACAAACTGACTGGGCCCTGGACTTGTGGGAGCGAGGTCTGAAAGCAGTTGAGTCCGGTGACCTGGGTCTAGTGGAGCGTGAAATCGATTGGGTGACGAAGTGGACCCTCATTGAGCGCTATCGCGCCAAGAACGATTTGGGCCTGAGCCATCCCCGTGTTGCCCAACTCGACTTGACCTATCACGATCTCAATCGCGAGCGGGGGCTGTTCTATTTGCTGCAAAAGCGGGGGGCCGTGGCGCGAGTGACCAACGACTTGGCAATCTGGGAAGCCAAGACGAAACCACCCCAGACCACCCGCGCGAAACTGCGCGGCGACTTCATCAGACGCGCCCAGGAGAAGCGTCGCGACTTCACCGTTGATTGGGTGCATTTGAAGCTCAACGACCAGGCGCAGCGCACGGTCTTGTGCAAGGACCCGTTCCGGTCTCATGACGAACGAGTCGAACGCCTCATTGACGGCATGTGAGGCTCTGGAAAGTTCGTCGTGGGCGTTATGGTGGCGCTTCCGACCGCTCCAGGAGGTAGCTGATGTCTGCTGCACGCTCTGAGCGTTTGATGAACCTGCTGATCACCTTGCTCGTCGCCCGTCACCCGGTGCCCAAAGACAAGCTCCGCGACATCATTGAGGGTTATCACGGCACCACCAATGACGCCTTTGAGAAGATGTTTGAGCGCGACAAGGAGGAGCTTCGCGCGGTTGGCATCCCGATCGTGGTTGAGCCGGTCGACAAGTTCTTTGATGACGAAGTGGGCTACCGGATCCACCGCAACGCGCTCGAACTGCCACCTATCGAACTGACTCCAGATGAGGCGGCCGTTGTCGGTCTAGCGGCCAGGGTGTGGCAACACGCTGGCCTGGCCGATGCCACCTCGCAAGCGGTGTTGAAACTGGCTGCTGGCGGCGCTGAGGTCGACCGCACTGCGTTAGACATCGTCCAGCCCGCAGTGGTGGCCCACGAGGCCTCATTCGACGCGCTCTGGAACGCCACCTCGACTCGCACCCCTGTGTCGTTCTCTTACAGGCGTCGCGCAACCGACAGCCCGAAGCCTCGTCAACTTGACCCTTGGGGCATGGTTACCGCCAGGGGTCGCTGGTACGTCGTGGGCTTTGACCGCGACCGCGCCGAACCCCGAATGTTTCGACTCTCGCGCATCGTGGGCGATGTGGAGACGGCAGGGAAACCTGGCAGCTTTGAGGT
>CALMMO010000370.1 GCA_937868455.1 uncultured Marmoricola sp. | reverse complement strand
AGGTGCTCGACGCTGCTGGTGTCACCGTGAAGCGGTTCGCCCGCTTTGAGGTCGGCGCCTAATTAGGTAACGACTGTGGGGCCAGGCACTGAGGTGCTTGGCCCCACAGCGCATTTTGCGCTCGTCTTCATCTCTCAAGGTGCTAGATCAGGCTCCAGGCCAGACCTGCGGTGGCGCACACCAGCAGCGTGTGCAGCGGGCTCCAGCGGGCAACGAAGAGCAAGGCCAGCCCTGCGATGGCGATCACGATCGCAGGCGGTTGCCACGTGCTCCAGACCGGAACAGTCAGATCAGAGCCGAGCAGGTCAACCACCCGCGTGCGGGCGAACAGGGTGTGCACCGCGAAGAAGATCGCCAGGTTCGCAATCACTCCGACCACCGCCGCGGTGACCGCGCGCAACGCTCCACCCAGTGCCTGGTGATGCCGCAGCCTTTCGACGTACGGCGCGCCAAGGAAGATGAACCCAAAGCAAGGCACGAAGGTCACCCAGACCACGAGCACAGAGGCCAGCACTCCAGCTAGCCACGGGTCGAGTGCACCGGGATGCCGGTAGGCACTGACGAAGGCCACAAACTGGACCACCAAAATCAGTGGTCCCGGGGTGGTTTCGGCTAAGGCCAGCCCGCGCACCATGTCGGCTGGCAAGAGCCAGTTGAACACTGAGACCGCCATGTGTGAGACGTAACTCAACACTGCGTAGGCCCCACCAAAGGTGACGACCGCTGTGCCAGCGAAGAACCAGCCTTGCTCGGAAAAGATCGATCCAGGGGCTAGCGCAGAGACGAGCGCCACGGGCAGCAGCCACACGGTCACGATCAACACCAAAACGAGTGCGGTGCGCGAGCGTGACGGACGCGCGGCGTGCAAGAGATCGTCGGCGATGAGTGGGGGAGGGCCAGCATCCTCGACTTCGGAAGAGGAGGTCGCTCGCGGGGCCAAGGTGAACCAACCAATGAGTCCTGCCACCACGATCACGATGGGGAAGGGCGCCCCGAGCACACTGAGAGCGACAAACGCTCCCGTCGCAATGAGCACTTCGGCCGTGGTCGTCAGTGTCCTGCTGCCCACCCGCCACAGTGCATGGATCACGATGGCGATGACAGCCGGGGCCAAACCACTGAAGATGCCGATCACGAGGGCAGACTCCCCAGCCACGGCGTAGGTCCACGACAGGCCCACCATCGCGATGAATCCGGGGAGGACAAACAGCGTGCCCGCGATCAATCCGCCGGCGACTCCGTTGAGCAGCCATCCGGTGTAGATCGCGAGTTGCTGGGCCTCTGGGCCCGGCAGCAACATGCAGTAGTTCAGCGCATGAAGGAAGCGGCGCTGCCCGATCCAGCGCAGGCGATCAACCAGATAGTGCTGCATGACCGCGATCTGGCCCGCTGGGCCACCGAAGGTCTGCAAGGAGATCAAGAACCAAATCCGGGTCGATTCACGTAGCGAAACCACGTCGACCTCTCGCTGATCTGGTCTGCTCACAGGGGCATTGTGCCGGGCGCAGGTGACCACAGGGCAACGTGTCGCGGTAGGTTTCGTCTTACCGAGCGAGATGGGAGTCTGATGGCCGCCTACAAGCGTGTGCTGTTGAAGTTGTCGGGTGAGGTTTTCGGCGGCGGATCGGTCGGAGTTGACCCTGATGTTGTCCAAAAGATCGCCGCAGAAATTGCCTCGGTCTCCCGCAGCGGAGTCCAGGTTGCTGTAGTCACCGGTGGTGGCAACTTCTTTCGAGGTGCTGAGCTCCAGCAGCGCGGCATGGATCGTGCCAGAGCCGACTACATGGGCATGTTGGGCATCGTGATGAACTGCCTGGCGTTGCAGGACTTCCTCGAAAAGGAAGGCATCGAGACTCGAGTGCAGACCGCCATTCACATGGGTCAGGTCGCTGAGCCCTATATCCCTCGTCGGGCGATTCGCCACATGGAGAAGGGCCGGGTCGTGATCTTCGGGGCGGGCATGGGCATGCCGTACTTCTCGACCGACACGGTCGCCGTACAACGTGCTCTGGAGAGCAAGTGCGAGGTCGTTCTGGTCGCCAAGAATGGCGTCGACGGTGTCTATTCGGCAGACCCGCGCAAGGACCCCGCGGCCGTCAAACTCGACCACGTCACCTATGACGAGGCGATCACCCAAGGGCTGCGAATCATGGACCAAACTGCGTTTGCGTTGTGTGGTGAGAACAAATTGCCCATGGTTGTTTTCGGAATGGAACCCGAGGGCAACATCTTGAGGGTCGTGCAAGGTGAGAAGATTGGCACGCTGGTCAGCGCCTAAGGCGCGAGAAGTCTGGAATTGAGGAAAATCGTGATCAACGAAACCCTGCGCGAAGCCACCGAAAAGATGAAGAAAGCGGTGGAGGTCACCCGCGAGGACTTCGCCAACATTCGGGCTGGTCGTGCACACCCAAGCATGTTCAACAAGCTCACTGCGGAGTACTACGGCACACCCACTCCGATCCAGCAATTGGCGTCGTTCACGGCTCCTGAGGCGCGGATCATTTTGGTGGCGCCCTACGACATGAGCGCGATGGCTGCCATCGAGCGGGCAATCCGCGATTCGGACCTGGGTGTGAACCCCACCGATGACGGCAAGGTCATCCGCTGCGTCTTCCCGGAGCTGACCGAAGAGCGCCGCAAGGAGTACATCAAGCTCGCTAAGCACAAGGCCGAAGAGGGCCGGGTGTCGGTGCGCAACATTCGTCGCCATGCCAAGCAGACGTTGGAGAAGCTTGAGAAGGACGGCGAGGTCGGCAAGGACGACGCGGCCGCCGCAGAGAAGCGTCTGGAAGGTCTCACAAAGGACCACACCGACTCCATCGATGACATGTTGAAGCACAAGGAAGCCGAGCTTCTCGAGGTCTGATGTGACGTCGACGACTCCACCAGCGAAAAAGGACCACGGCCGCGCTGGACGAAATCTCCCTGCCGCGATCGGGTCAGCTGTCGTACTGATTGCCCTGATCATCGCGTCGCTGGTCTTCTGGAAGCCTGCTTTCGCGTTTGTGGTTGCCGCAGCTGTGGCGGTGGCGATTTGGGAGCTAGGCCATGGGTTTAGAGCCCGCTCGATCAACATCCCCGAAGAGCCCCTCATGGTGGGTGGCGTGACCATGGTTGGCGTCGCCTACGTCTGGGGAGCTCCTGCGCTGGTGACCGCGACAGCAGTCACCGGGTTGGTCATCATGTTGTGGCTGCTGCGTCGTGGCGTCGACGGTTATGTGCGAGATGCCACGGCCTCGATGTTCGCCTTGCTCTACGTGCCCTTCCTGGGCTCGTTCTATGCCTTGCTTGCATCCGAAGACCGTGGCGTCGAGGGCATTTTTGCCGTCATTGCCGTGACTGCACTTTCCGACATCGGTGGGTACGTCGCCGGAGTCCTCTTCGGCAAACACCCGATGGCACCGGTGATCTCACCCAAGAAGTCGTGGGAAGGGTTCGCCGGTTCGGTGGTCTTCTGCGTGCTCGGCGGCGTGGCATTGGCGACCTGGCTTCTGCACACCCACTGGTGGGTTGGCGTCGCCATGGGGTTGATCGCCGTAGTGA
>CALMMO010000369.1 GCA_937868455.1 uncultured Marmoricola sp. | reverse complement strand
TTGAGGCCCACGGCGACAAGTTGCGCAAGCGGATCATGCTGCTCAGCTTCGGCGTCGGTTTGCCGATCGACTGGGTCACTCGGATCTGGTTCAGCGACTACACCGGCACCTTCAACCGCTACCTGACCTCGACCTTCGTCTCCTTCGGCATCTTGGCTCTCGTCGCCCACTTCTACGCCAAGGGGCGCGGGCTGGGCATCGTGGGCAAGGGCCTGACCAACATCGGCAAGATGGCGCTGACCTGCTACGTCGGCCAGAACCTCATCGCATCGATCCTGTTCTATGGCTGGGGTTTCGACCTCAGTCGCTACCTGACCTTCGGCGCCTGGAACACCGTGATTGCCTGGGCCATGGTGGCCACCGTCCTGGTGATCTTTAGCACCGTGTGGTTGCGGTTCTTCAAGCGCGGACCCATCGAATGGGTATGGCACATCAGCCACACCTGGCTCGTCGAACGCACCCGACCGCTGGTCGAACGGTCGAACGCAAAGAAGGCGCTCAAGCAGGCTGCACAGCAACAACCAGCCCTGCAAGAGGCCTAGAGTCCCCCAAACCCAACACCGGCGACCAACAGGGCGCCGGTGTTGGGCCTATTTCAGACGTCGAACTTTTGGCCGATCACCAGTCCAAACCCGGCCCTTCTGGCCGATGCTCAGACCCGAGGTCGAGAGCCAGAGTTGTGAAAAGTCGGCGCACTTGAGCCCGATGGCACGAAGGAGCTCACCAATGACCACACTGACCGCACCTGCCCCGACGGACTCGCCGCCACGGGCACCCTCGACACGGATCGTCTCGCTCGACGTACTTCGCGGAATCGCAATCCTGGGCACTCTGCTGACCAACATCGTGGTCTTCATGGTTGACGTTGGCCCCCACAAAGACAACGCGCTCGATCACTTTCTCTTTACGGTCCTCGGCCTGATCACCGACGGCAAATTCATCGGTCTGCTCACGATCATGTTCGGCATCGGCCTCGAAATTCAGCGCCAAGCAGCTGTGCGTAAAGGCGAGACCTGGCTGGGTTCATACCCGTGGCGCGCAGCGCTCTTGGTGCTCGATGGCCTGCTGAACTACATCTTCATCTTCCAGTACGACGTGCTCATGGGCTACGGGCTCACCGCATTAGTGGTCGCGGTGGTGGTCTCGAAATCCCCGCGCGTTCAGAAGTGGTGTCTTGGTGTTGGACTGGGTTTGCACGTGGCGCACTTGACCTACCTGAGTGCACCGAATTGGCACGCCGGGCCTTCGGCGGTGACGTCGCTGAGGTCGATGACGACCTCGCCGACGCTCTCGGAGTAGGTGT
>CALMMO010000368.1 GCA_937868455.1 uncultured Marmoricola sp. | reverse complement strand
TGCCCACCACGGCGTCTTCGACCACGAGCGTCGCGATGGCCAGATCTTCATCGTCGACTTGCTGCTGGGTCTAGACACTTCGAGCGCTGCAGCTAGCGACGATTTGAAAGACACGGTCGACTACGGGAGTCTCGTAGCAAAGGTGGTGACGGCGGTTGAGTCAGATCCGGTGGATCTGATTGAAACCGTCGCGGCTCGGGTCGCCGAAGTGGTCATGGCAGATGCCATGGTCGAGTGGGTTGAAGTGACCCTGCACAAGCCGCACGCCCCCATTGAGGCGACGTTTGCCGACGTTGCCCTCACGATCAGGAGGAGCAGGCGATGACTCAGATGCCCCACCCGAACTTTGTCGACACCGACACCCTGACTGGGGAAATGCACCCAATCCGGCGCGCGGTGATCTGCTTGGGATCCAACCTCGGTGAGCGGCTTAGCTCGCTGCAAGGTGCAGTCGATTCACTCAAGGACACCCCAGAGGTGTGGCTCACCGATGTGTCTCCGGTCTATGAAACTGCCTCACTGGGTGGTCCGGCAGATGCGCCCGACTACCTCAACGCGATCGTGCTGCTCGACACCACCTTGTCGGTGCACAGGTTGTTGGAGCGCGCGCTAGCGATCGAAGAAGCCTTCGGGCGCGAGCGCAGCACCCCGAACGCTCCTCGCACCCTCGATGTTGATCTGATCGTCGTAGGTGATCGTCGTGCGAACGACGAGCAGTTGACCTTGCCGCACCCCAGGGCCGCTGAGCGGGCGTTTGTGCTCCAGCCCTGGTTCGACCTCGAACCTCATGCCGCCATCCCCGGGGCCGGCCTTATCGCCGACTTGCTTGAGTCGGTTGACACCGCCGGGATCACTCGCCGAGACGACGCCGTTCTGCACGCGTGAGCACACCCAAGTCCACCACCTCGCTGCGACCGGGGGCCATTGTGGTCATCGGTTTGATCGCTTTGGTCTGTGGTTGGGCGATGCGTCTGATCTGGGAAACCCTCGGGGTGCCCGAGCCACTGATGCCGTGGTGGGCAGTGGCGGTGATCTGGATCCTCGCCTTCGGTGTCGCCGTACGCGCGTGGTTGACGTGGCGCGTCTTGCAGCGTGGCAAAGGCGGAATGGCTGGCTTTCAGGCCGTCAACAGACTCGTCTTGGGTCAGGCTGCTGCGCTTGCGGGCGTTGCCATCCTGGGGGTGTACGTCGGGTCGTTGATCTCGCGCATCGCAGTGCCAGTCACCGAACTCACCGATGACCGTGTGTGGCTGGCTGTCGCGTCTGCCCTAGGCGGATTGGTGATGATGGTGGCAGGCTTGTGGCTCGAACGTGCGTGTCGTCTCAAAGACGGGGACACCACGCCGGAGGAATCATGAACCCTGAGTCGTCGCGTAGGATTGCCCGCGTGGGTGGGGAAAACGCACGACCGAACAACGCTGCGCGCGCGTTGTGGGTCTTTGGTATCGCTTCAGCGATCGGTCTTGGGCTAGCGGGGGCTGGCTTCGTGACCGAGCAATGGCTATTGATGGCTATGGCCGCCGTAGTCTGCGTCGGGTTTGGCTGGGCTGCGATCAGGCTCATCTGGATCGACCTCGAAGACAGTCGGTGGGAAACAGATGACGCCTACGCCGAGTTAGACGACCTCGATGCCGAGCATCAGCGACTCCAGGCACTGGTGAATTCACGCCCTGTCGAAGTCGACACCTCGCTGGTCGATGAACTCACCGCGAAGCTGAGTGCAAGTGATGAGACACGCGCTCGTGCCGAACAGGCCGCCGCGGCTGCCCACCAGGCTCGAGTGAATGCTGAAACCGCCCTCACTCATGTCGAGAAGTCGCTGTCGATGGCCGTTGACCACAGCGGCACAGTCGAGCAATCGCTGCGTGAGTCCCAAGCCCAACTCTCGGTTGCCCGCGAGCGCATCGGCGAGCTCACTAAAGAACTCGATGAGACCAAGCAAGCAGCAGAAGCCGCCGTTGTCGCGGCGCAGGCTGCGCAGGCACAGGTTGCTGAGGCCCAGGCTGCTGCAGCCCAGACCGTTGCAGCCCAGACCGCTGCAACGCAGAGCGTTGCCGCACAGGCTGCCCCGGCCGTGACCGAGCCTGCGCCTGTCGTTGTCCCGACACCCACATTTGTTGACCCGACACCGGCACCGGCGCCCGCAGTTGCTGCGCCCGCGGCACAGCAGCCAAGCGCACCCGTCGGGGCTCCGGTGACACATGCTC
>CALMMO010000367.1 GCA_937868455.1 uncultured Marmoricola sp. | reverse complement strand
CCCTGTCGTGCAGCGCACCCGCACCCCCGCGCGAGGAGGAGCCTTCCGCGACCGCAAGCGGCCGCGGGTTACCTTCGTGGCCAACGGTGCAGCCGGGTGGGCGGCGGTGTGTCGCCTGGTTTCTGCTGTTCACGCCGAGGGTCGCACCGCTGAAGTTGGCGACCCGGTGGTCACCCTCGACCTAGTCAAGCAACACCTCAACGAGTCAGTGATCGTGCTGCTCGGCCCAGACTCACCGCTGGGCCAGATCATGGTGCGTCGGCGTCCTGACCTGGCTGTGGCTGAGTTGCACCGCTGGTGCGAGATGGTGGCGCGCGACCAGTTGATCATCGATGTGGTCTCCCACCGACTGCCAGGCTCAGGCATTGGCACCTCAGCACATGCCGCTCGGATGCTGGGGTTTGCCAGAGCACAACGACATCCGGTGGTGCTCACCAATGCAGTCCGATATGCCGATCGGCTCGATGCGCCCATCGTCGACGTACTCGATGCCGCGCGGCGGCTAGTCCCGATGGATGCTCGGCACCTTGATCGCGGCAACGCCGAGGGCTACCTCAAATCAGGCAAGCAGATGGATGACATTGCCGAAGAAATTTGCCGGATGGCTGGCAGCGACTCACGGCGAGATGTGGCCAACCTGCTCGGCAGCACCCGCAAGGTTGCCGACAGGTGCGCTCTCGACCCGCGCGGTGACCTCGGACTAGGTGAAGTGCACTTCCCAGTGCTCACCCAGACCGAGGTGAGTGCTGATCAGGTGTTGCGGGAGCGGTGTGAGGCCAAAGTTGGGAGCAGATATGGCAATCAACCTCGCCAGCGCATCTGGAAGCGCCTCGATGACGAGTTGAGCGTGATCGCCCACCTGGGTTATGCCTCCTACTTCCTCACCGTGGGTGAGGTCACCGACATCATCGCCAACCTCGGCATCAGGTCAGCGGCCAGAGGGTCAGGGGCAGGCAGCCTGGTCAACTACCTACTAGGGGTCAGTGGAGTCGACCCGATCCGGCACGGATTGTTGATGGAGCGGTTCCTCTCCCCGCTGCGCCAATCGCTTCCTGATGTCGACCTTGATGTGGAGTCGGCACGCCGACTCGAGGTGTACGACGCAATCTTTGAACGCTTTGGCAAAGAGCGCACAGCCTGCGTGTCGATGATGGAGACCTATCGCGTGCGCCATGCCATTCGTGACGTCGGCGCAGCCCTCGGCATGCCGCTAGGAGAGATCGACACCATCGCCAAGGCCTTCCCTCACATTCGGGCTCGAGACGCTCGCATGGCCATGCGCGACCTGCCTGAGTTGCGAGGAGCCGGGCTTGATGCCGACCAATTCCAGCGGTTCTTCGGTCTGGTTGAGCGCCTAGATGGATTGCCCAGACACATCGCGATGCACCCCTGTGGGGTGATCTTGTCTGACCAAAGTTTGCTCAACCGCACCCCGGTTGAGTCCAGCTTCATGGGCTACCCAATGAGTCAGTTCGATAAAGACGACGTCGAAGATCTGGGACTGCTCAAACTCGATGTGCTCGGCATCCGAATGCAATCGGCGATGGCCCATGCCGTTGCTGAGATTCATCGCACGAGTGGCGTCGAAGTCGACCTCGATGACCACACTCAGGTGCCCTTCGATGATCCACAGACCTACGCGATGATCTCCTCGGCCAAGACTCTCGGCGTCTTTCAGATTGAGTCACCTGGGCAGCGAGAGTTGGTCGGCAAATCAGGCATCGAAGACTTTGCTGACATCATCGCCGACATCTCGCTATTTCGGCCCGGTCCGGTCAAGAGCGACATGATCACGCCGTACCTTGAGGCCAAGCAGGGCTGGAAGATGCCCAGATACCTCCATGATGATCTGCGCCCGATCTTGGGTCAGACCAGGGGAGTGGTGGTCTACCACGAGCAAGTGATCGAGATGATCGCTGCGTTCACCGGTTGCTCCTTTGCCGAAGGAGATGAAGCCAGGCGCGCCCTCGGTGATGTGGATGGGATGGCGGCAACTAAAGCGTGGTTCTTCCCCCGTGCGTTGGCTCGCGGATATCAACTGGCGCTGGTGGAGCAGATCTGGAAGGTGATCGAGTCTTTTGCCTCCTTCGGGTTCTGCAAAGCCCATGCGGCCGCATTTGCGTTGCCGACCTTCCAATCGGCCTGGCTCAAGACCCACTGGCCAGCCCATTTCTTGGCCGGAGTGCTCACCCATGACCCGGGGATGTACCCCAAGCGGCTCATCCTTGATGACGCCCGACAACTTGGCATCGAGGTGCTCGGGCTCGATGTGAATCGCTCAGAGTCGACCTATTCGGTGGAAAAGGTCGATGCAGGGTGGGGCATCAGGGTGGCCTTGGCTGAAGTCAAAGGCATCACCACCGACGAAGTCGCCCAGATTGTGGCCAGTCGGCCCTATCACTCACTCAGTGACCTGTGGCGTCGTGCGGGAGCCTCACGTCCCACTGTCGAGAGGCTGGTGTTGGCAGGTGGCCTCGATTCGGTCTACGACTTCGCGTCCCCCTCAGGTCTGCCGCAGTGGGGGCGAGTCACCCGTCGCGACCTGCTGCTCCAAACCGCTGAGCTAGAACGCTTCACCAAAGCCACCATGAAGTCTGTGGCTGGCCCTGATTCGGTGCAGATGGCCCTTGACCTAGGTGATTCACCAGGCATGGGTGAGCTTTCGGGGTTGCCAGAGATGAGCGCGACTGATCGGGTTCGGGCCGAACTCGATGTGCTCGGGCTCGACGCCAGCAGCCATGTGCTGAGCAGCCACCAACGGTTCCTTGACCGGCTCGGGGTGGTGCGCAGTGCTGATTTGCTCAACCAGCGACCGCGTGTGGAGATTTTGGTGGCTGGGGTGAAGGTCGCGACCCAAACCCCACCGATGAAGTCAGGCAGACGGGTGATCTTCTTGACCCTCGATGACGCCACCGGACCAGTTGATGCCACCTTCTTTGCCGATGTGCAAGACCCCTACGCAACCACCGTCTTTGGGTCGTGGTTGGTCGTGGTTCGAGGCGTCGTACGCCGCACTGGTCGCCGTGGCATCTCACTGCGGGCGACCGGAGCCTGGGATCTAGGACAACTCAGTGACCTTGCTGATCGCGAAGGCATCGAAGCCGTGTGGGCCCATATTGCGGCTAGTCGTGCTGTCACCCCAGGTGATCGGCCCGAGCGAGTGTTGGTGCACACCAGTGGTTTTCGGATGTCGCCGTACGCCGACATCAAACCGGCCGGCATCAGTCCCTCAACTACTGGCAGCGAAGTGGCTCGCAAACTGTGGCACCGCAGCCCGGGGAGTGCTGGATGACCGGGGTCAACAGGTCAGCGGGTGCCGATGACGTGGAGTTGGGTGGCCACACTGAGGTACTCAGGTCGAGTGGCGACGGCACGTTCAAGTTCGAGCAGTGCAGCCGAGGCTCCCGACTCCAACTCCTGCAAAGCGCCAGGCACCAAGTCGGTGAAGACGCGCACGGCATGCAGTTCCCACGAGGAGAGGTGCGGGGCCACCAGCGCGTGCATCTCATCAGCACTAAACCTGTGCTCACCCGAGTCATCAGCGCCTTCAAGCAGTGCTCGAGCCTGCCCAAGATGGCCAGTCATGGCCCGAGCGATCACTGCGGCGTGGCGTTGCCCGACCAACAGGCTCAACGATCCGCCTTCGACCAGGGCTTGCGCCAGCGCTCTCACTCCAGCGGCTGGATCAGGCACGATCCCCAGCACTCCGTGGCACAACACCAAGTCATAGCTTGCTGGGGCCACCAAAGCCGCAAAGTTGTCCAGGTCGCCCTGCAAGGCAGCCACGCTCACGTTGTTTTCTTGAGCACGTCTGCTCAAGGCAGCCAATGCGTCGGGGCTGGGATCGATCACGGTGACGTGGTGACCAAGCTCGGCCAATCGCACGGCGAACCCACCAGTGCCGCCGCCCAGATCAACAATGTTGGCTCCAGATTTAGCGGCCAATGCCTGCTGCACGGCATCCCACACGACTGCGGTGCGCACCGACGTACGACGTTCCATGGGGTCAGCCTATGACCATCGCGCATGTCGACATGGACGCTTTCTACGCGTCGGTGATGATCCGTGACCGACCAGACCTCCAGCAGGTGCCCGTTGTGGTCGGTGGTGGTCACCGTGGAGTGGTCCTATCAGCCAACTACCTTGCTCGCGAATCTGGAGTCAGGTCTGCGATGCCAATGACTCGGATCAAGCGGATGTGCCCAGATGCGGTGATCATCGCGCCGGACTACGCCCTGTTTGAGACGGTGTCGAAATCAGTCATGGAGGTGTTTCGCCGAGTCACTGCCCGCGTCGAGCCGCTCTCGATGGATGAAGCTTTCTTGGATCTGCGTGGGGTGCGGTTGAGTCCAACCGAAGTCGCAGAACGCGTGCGCGCTTCGGTGTACGACGAGCAACGCATCACCTGCTCAGTTGGCATTGCTGCCACCTACTCAGTGGCGAAGTTGGCCAGCAAGCGGGCTAAACCAGATGGAGTCCTCGTCGTCGCGCAAGACGAGGTCACTGCCTTCTTGCACCCACTTGACTGCGGCGAACTTTATGGCGTGGGGGAGAAGACCAGAGAGCAGTTGCATCGCCTGGGGCTGATCACTGTGGGAGATGTGGCGCACACACCTGTGGGGGTGCTGATCCGGGCGTTGGGTCCAGCCCAAGGTGCTCATGTGCACGCCTTGGCGTGGGGAACTGATGACCGTCCTGCAGGGGGCAGCTATTTCGGTTACTCCCAAGCTCGAGGGGCCGCACCCGAACGCAGCATGGGAGCTGATGAGACCTTTGGGCGCGACACCGATGACCCAGCGGTGGTGCTGCGCGAGTTACTCCGCCTCAGCACCAAGGTGGCGAGTCGGGTGCGCGCGGCCGCCATGGCAGGTCGCACAGTGAGCATTCGGGTCCGGTTCGCAGACTTCACCACTATCACTCGCTCGCGCACCCTGCCCGAAGCAACCGATGTGACAAGCGAGATCTTCGCTGTAGCCGCATCGATCTTTCAGGGACTGGGTTTGCAGCGAGCACGGATCAGGCTGGTGGGTGTGCGAGTCGAAGGTTTGATTCCGCGAGAGCGGGTGCAACGGCAGTTAGTTCTCGGGGAGCGAGAGCGGGGTTGGTCAGAAGCTGATCGTGCGGTGGATCGAGCGGTTGGGCGATTCGGACGAGACGCCGTACGCCCGGCAACATTGCTGAACCGAACCGCGAACCGGTGAGCAGTTACCGTGGCAGCGCTACCGTGGCAAGGAGCACAGGCTTAGACTGTGACAAATCCGGACCAGCCAATGGAGGGGTCGTGCCGCTCTCAGAAGAAGAGATGCGTCTGCTTCAGCAGATGGAGCGCGCCCTCGCGGCCGAAGATCCCAAGTTCGCCTCGGCATTGCGCAGCCCCCTCGGCCCTGGGTCGCGAGCCAAGTTCACTACCGCCATTGTCGGGTTCTTGGCAGGCCTGGCGGCCTTGATTGCTGGCGCAGTGATGCAGCAAACCTGGCTAGGTGTCTTGGGGTTCGTGGTGATGGCAGGTGCCGCCACCGTTGCGCTCACCATGTTTGGTGCGCGTGTGGTTGAGCGGAGCCAGCACGTGGCCGCAACCCACGACGAATCAGAACCCCACCCATTCGAGCACCGTTGGGGTGACGACGACTAACGCTGCGGAGCGCCCTTCGGGCGTCATTTCGCACGTACCTACCGGCGCCACAGGCGCTCTATCTACGACGCCAAAGGCGCTCTACCTACGGCGCCAAAGGCGCAGTGACCTCGGCCACCATTTCGCATTGTCGACCCGCAACGACTCCTCCCAGCGCGCGAAATCAGCGAGCACTTGGGCGCGGGTTTCCTCGCTCAACTCCCTCGGGCGGTCGTAGCGCTCGCGCTCGATGAAGGTTGTGACGCCAGTGAGTGCTTCTTTGGTCTGGTGATCGGTGATCGCTCCAGCCGCGATGAGTTCGCGGTTCACGGCACGAGGTGAGCGCCCCTTGGTCCATCGAAGGCCGGCATCGATTGATGAATCGTGTAGTTCATCCCACAGGCCCTGCGCTAACCGGGTGCCGTGGT
>CALMMO010000366.1 GCA_937868455.1 uncultured Marmoricola sp. | reverse complement strand
GAGCCCGACTTGTTTTCCCTCGTTGATGAAGGGACAACAGACGAGGAGCACGTGATCGCCCTCGAACGCTCGCTTCTCACCGATGCCGTGCGTAGTGACGTGACTGCAGTGGCGGCGCTTTTGCACCCCGAGTGGAGCGAGATCGGGTCATCAGGTCGGACCTGGGGTCGAGACGAAATGCTCGGTGCCATCGGTCCACTCAGCGCCCGAGTGAGCTGTGACGTGGTGTCGATTGAACGCCTGAGTCCCGACTCGATTCTGCTGATTTGGCGCTCAGTGAGTGACACCGGTTCGGCGTTGCGCAGTTCGCTGTGGCAACGAGTGGCTGGACGGTGGCTACAGCGATTCCATCAAGGCACCCGAGAGGTCTAGCCCCGCGACATCTCCTGCAGCCGTGCGATCCGGTCGGCTGTGGGCGGGTGGGTGCGGAAAAGCCGCGACACGTCTTCCATCCGGAAGGGATTGGCGATCATCATGTGCGCCGCGTTTTGCAGCGAAGGTGTCGGCGCCAGCGGTCGCGCTGCCACGCCAGACTCCAGTTTGTTCAGCGCGCTAGCCAGGGCCAGTGGGTCGCCCGTCAAAGTGGCACCGTCTTGGTCAGCATCGAACTCACGAGTGCGACTAATCGACATCTGAATCAACGACGCAGCCAGCGGCGCCAGCAACGCCATCGCGATCATCACGATCGGGTTTGGCCGGTCCTCATCACTGCCACCACCAAAGAACATCAGCCCTTGGGCAAGAGCCGTGACAACACCAGCGATTGCTGCCGCGACCGAGGACGTCAAGATGTCGCGGTTGTAGACGTGCATGAGTTCGTGCCCCAACACGCCACGTAGTTCGCGCTCATCAAGAAGTTCCAAGATGCCTTGCGTGCAGCACACTGCCGCGTGCTCTGGGTTGCGACCGGTAGCAAAGGCGTTGGGGGCATCGGTCGGGGAAACGAAAAGTGCGGGCATCGGCTTGCCGGCCTTCGCTGAAAGCTCTTCAACGATGCGGTACATCGCGGGTTGCTCCTCGCGAGTGACCGGAAAGGCCCGCATAGCCTTGATGGCGACCTTGTCAGAGTTCCAGTAGCCGTAGAACGTCATCGCCAGGCCGAACAGCGCGAAGATCCAAATGAATCGACCGCCGCTGATCACCGAGCCCATTGCTAGCAGTAGGCCGAAGATCCCGCCCAAAAGCAGCGCTGTCTTAAGACCGTTGTAATGGTTGTGCATGCCTGCTCCAACGTTTGGGACTAGGTGGTGTGTTCCATCTTCTCGTGCAGATCTAGCGCCTGTTCGATCAAGGTATGCACGATTGGCTCGAGTGACTGGACCGGCAAACCAGTCATCGCAGCCATGCGCTGGGCAATCTGGTGCTCTCGCTCGAGGTCGCGCCCGGCGTGCCCACCCGTGGGTTTGAAACCTTGCACCCCGTGAGTGAGGGCGAAACGCTGGGCAAACAAGTGCGCCAACTGATCGTCGACTCCATCGATCAGTCCACGGAAGAATTTCATCGGCTCGTTGCCGGGCCAGGCCATTTTGATGTCGGGTGAGCGCTCCTCATTGGCTTGGCCATCGGTGCGTTCAAGTTCGACTAAGCCGTGCCGCTGATAGAAGTCTCGCGCTGGAATGTTGGTCTCAAAGACCCACAGACAAAAGCCCTCGGGGCTCACTCCCTTGATGA
>CALMMO010000365.1 GCA_937868455.1 uncultured Marmoricola sp. | reverse complement strand
TGTCGGTGGCCAGCAGGTTGAAGTCACCACTAATCAGCCAGGGAGACGGAGTCTTCTTGAGGATCTTCAACCGGTTGGAGCGCAGCCCTCGCCTTGTCGGTGGCCAGCAGGTTGAAGTCACCACTAATCAGCCAGGGAGACGGAGTCTTTTCGAGGATCTTCTCGACCCCCTCGACTTGGCGTTGCATCGTGTCGCAGCCCTGAGCGAAGGCATCGAGGTGAGTGACCATGGTGGTCAAAGCCTTGCCAGATGAGGTGGGCAGTTTCACCCCGAGCACCGCCCGGTCAAAGTTGAAGGCGACCGTCGCGGGGTCGCCGCAAATGTGAGGCAACTGGTAGCGCGTGGCCGACTCGATCTTGGTCTTGCTGAGCACCCCAAGGCTCATCCCGACTTTGCCCCAAATCTGGGGTAGCGGAAGGAACTTCACCTTGTGGTAATACGCCGAAGCAGTGCACGGATAAAGCGATGCGCCCAACTTCTGCTGGACCAACGCCAATTGGTCAGCGTTGTCGGTGCGGTCAGAGCCGCGGTCAATTTCTTGAAGTTGTACGACGTCAGGGTCTTCCTCGCGGATCACCCGCACCACGTCGTCAAGGGTCTTGGCGATCGAGGCCTTCGAGGGGCGCTCGTCGGGGCCGTCACCGTCGGGGAGGTCGTAGTAGAAGACATAGCCATCACCAGCGAGGTACTGCACATTCCAACTCATCACCCGCACCGGTTGCCCCGCCTTCAGGACGGGGGCGTTCTTGGCGCAGCGCACGGGCGCGGCCTGAACGTCCTGGGGGTGATAAGTCAACCAATAGACCAGCCCGGTGAGCACGAGGGCCAACACGACCACGAGCACGAGCAAACGCTTCAACCAACGAACAAGTGTCTTCATCTTGCGCTCAGGCTACTCCTCAGCCTCCCGGGTAGCGGTGGTTCCAGCGCGTGAACGGGCCATAGTCGCCATGCAGGCTCGATGACTTCGTGAACTCATAGATGAAGTCATCAGCCAAGGTCAGGATCGTGGGCCGGCCCTCCACCTCAAAGGCCAACTCGACAGGCAGCGCGGTCTCCCCGTGCAAGGCCCCCAGGATGTTGCCGCAGATCGCGCCCGTTGAGTCGCTGTCTCCCGAATGAGTCACCGCAAGTGCTAGCGCGTCGAGCATCTGGTCAGGCCCGGGGTAACACAGGGCGGCGTACGTCGCCATCGCCAACGCCTCATCAGCAACCCACCCCGCGCCTAGGCTCTCCATCGCTTCCGCGCTCGGTTGGTTGTGACTAGCCTCGATCGCTCGTTGCAACGCGGTCGTTGTCTCCTGGTGATGTTCGCGGCGAGACAGGTGGTTCAACGCGGTCTGCACTGCATCAGTGAGCGAACTGCCCGCAACAACCGCCCCGATCATCACCGCAAGCGCACCTGAAGCGAGTTGGCCGGTGGGGTGGCCGTGGGTATATCCAGCGACCTCCGCAGCACTCTCGAACTGCCAGTCTTGGTCGATCCAAGGCCACGTCAGGCCGAATGGAGCGCTGCGCATCACTCCCCCACAACCCTTGGAATGGTTGTCGGCTTGATTCCCCAAGTGTTGTCGAGTTCCGACCTCGCGCAACGCGCCCATGCAGGTGACTCCGGGCGCTCTGCGCGAATACAGCCAGGCCTCATTGATCAGCCAGCCATTGCTCGACCCGTCGGGGCCAGCGGCCTCCTGGGTGTGCAGCCACCGCAAGTAGGCGTTGTGCACCACCGCGCGGGTGAAGCCGATCCCCCGGTCGGTGCGAACCGACGCCCGGATCATCCCCTCGACCGTAACCAGCGTCATCTGAGTGTCGTCAGTGATGCGGCCGTAAGTGCCGTGGTCGGCCACATAGGCCCTCACGCCTGCGTCGCCCACTTCAGCCCGAATCTTGGCGAGATCCCAAAACTCCACCGGCCCGCCCAGGGCATCTCCAATCGCCCCGCCCAGCAGACATCCCCGCACCCGAGAGGCATAGGTCTCCAAGGCGGCTCGGTCAGGTTGTGCGCTCATAGCGGGCTCCTTGGGGTGGGGGTAAGCCAAGTGTGGCGTATGACCGTGCGTCACAAGCAACAGTGCAGTGGGCTGTTCGACTCTCGTGACGAAGATTTGGTTGTACGTACAATCGGCGTACACTCAACGCATGGCAGCACCCAGCGACATTCAGCGCAAAGACGCCCGCCTGGCTGTGCGGATAACTCCCGATCAGGATTCACTGATTCGTGACGCCGCCGCCACCACGGGCCAGTCACTCAGCGAATTTGTGACCTCTGCAGCGATCTCCCGGGCCCACGATGTCTTAGCTGACCGGCGCATGTTCCATCTCGTCGATTTCGCATGGGCCGAATTCACGGCAATTCTTGACCGCCCAACCTCACGCATCGAGGAGCTCGCAGAGCTGCTCACACACCCGGCCCCGTGGGACAAGTGACACCGCAACGGCCTCGACCCATTGCGGCGACAGATCACACTGAGGGGTTCAAATCCGGAGTCAGTAGCCTCGACGACTATCTGGCCAGGCGAGCTCTGGGAAACCATCTCTCCGACATTAGCCGTTGCTATGTGAGCGTCGATGACGCGACAAATAGAGTTGTGGGCTACTACACCTTGTCGGCGGTGGGGATTGAACATGCCCGCCTTGGTGGCCGCGCGCGTCGAAACGCGCCAAATCCAGTGCCAGCCGTACTGCTGGGGAGGCTGGCTGTTGACGAGTCCGCGCAAGGTCAAGGCCTCGGGAGGTGGCTCGTTCGGGACGCAATCTTGTCGGCGCTTTCAGCCGCCGATCGAATCGGTGTCCGATTGCTTTTGGTGCACGCCTTAAACGACGAGGCATCAGCCTTTTATCGCTCCCTAGGTTTCAACCCTTCTCCCACCGATCCCTTGCACCTCTACTTGCTCCTAGGTGACGCACGAAAGTCTCTGCGTTGAACAGGTTGCTCAACTGCAGTGTCGGGCGCGCAGCTCAACTGAAACTGCTGCGATCGTCTCTGCGAGAGGGCGGTAAGTCAGGCCAAGATCGCGGGTGATTGGGGTGCCGTCGGCGGCAGGAGGCAGCGTCAGGTGCACCATGTTGCCCTCGGTCATGTCCTTCATCAGCTCGGGCATGAACCTGCGGAAACGGTCGGCGAAGCGACCGACCGTGATCATCGCGCCGCCGGGCACTTTGATGTGCTTGACCTTGGCGCAGGTGTGCTGGTTGATCAGGGCCGCGATGGCGGAGGCGCCGGCGTACTCACTGCTCACGACGTAGCGTCGCCCAGGCGTCGCCTCGAGAAGTTTGACGTGGGCTTCAGCTAAGTCGCGTACGTCGATGAAGTTCATCCCCGTGTTCGTGCCCGGGATGATCCCGATCTCGATCATGGCGCCTAGTCCGTCACCGGACTCGCCGAGGTGATGGCCGGCCGGAGGACCGATGATCGACGAGGGGTAGGTGATCGAGATGGGAGCGCCGGCATCTTGCAGTCCGCGCACGTAGGTTTCGGCAGCGATCTTGGAGGCGGCGTAGGTGTCGATCGCACGTTGAGCCACCCGGTCCGCAGTGATGACCGAGTCGCCGGGAGTCCAGATCGCGCTCGTGCTGCCCACGTGGATGATCGACGCGATCCCTGCATCGACGGCTTGGCCCACCACATTCTTCGTGGTTTGAAGGTTCTGCTCGATCACTGAATCATCGCCACCCACAACAACTGCGGCCGCCGTGTGTACCACCGCATCGCAGCCTTGGAGCGCCTGCGCCACCAGTTCGCGATCGCGCAGATCACCGATCACAAGATCATCGGTGGTGAACCCAACCGCCTCCCCCATCGCCCGTGCCTTGTCGGCATCGCGCACGATCAGGCGAGTCTTGCGACCACGATCTTGGAGGGCCTTCGTCGTCCACGAGCCCACATATCCAGTCGAGCCGGTGATCAAGACAGTCATGGGCCGACAACTTAGCTGCCTTCGCGCCCCAGGCACAGGTTCAGTCGAGGTCTAACCTGTCGGAATGGACACTGTCATCATCACCGGCGGCGCCGGTGGCATGGGCCTGGCGACCGCACGCATCATGGGCCGCGAGCATCATGTGGTGCTCAGCGACGTCTCCCAGGAGCGGCTCGACTCAGCCGTTGAGACACTGGCCGCCGAAGGCATCACCGCAGATGCAGTCGTCTGCGACATCACTGATCGTGCCCAGGTTGAGGGGTTGGTGGCGGGAGTTTCGGGTCGACTTGGCGCCGTCGTACACACGGCGGGCGTGAGCCCGACCATGGGCTCGGCGAACTTCATCGTGCGGGTCAACGCGCTGGGCACGCTCAACGTGGCACGATCTTGCTTGCCCTATCTGTCCCCCGGCTTCGCGCTGGTCAACGTCGCCTCCATAGCAGGCCATCTGCTGCCCAAACCGATGTTGCCCAAGAAGGTCTTCAAGCTTGCACTGGCTGGCGAGCCCGAGGAGTTCAGTGAGGCGTTGGCCAAGAAATGCGCACGAGGACCAGCCAGGATGCACTCGGCATCCGCGTACTCCTTCAGCAAGGCCTTCGTTATCTGGTACTCCGCCCGCATGGCCGCCGAGTTTGGCGCGCGAGGCGCGCGCGTGCTCTCGATCTCGCCCGGATCAATCGACACCGACATGGGGCGACTTGAGGAATCCAGCGGGGCGGGCCAGATGGTGGAGTACTCCGCACTCAAGCGTTTCGGCACCGCTGCCGAAGTCGGCGAAGTGCTCGCGTTCTGCGCTGGGCCCAAGGCTGGCTACCTCACCGGCGTCGACATCTTGGTCGATGGGGGCAACTACGCCGGTATGGACTTCAAAGCCATGATGGCGCTCTCGCGCGGGCGGTAATTCCGAGCCTCCGCTTAACCCGGATGTTTGTCGCTTTGCGGGGAGGATCATCCCG
>CALMMO010000364.1 GCA_937868455.1 uncultured Marmoricola sp. | reverse complement strand
ATCACCCTTGTCGAAGACGCTTCACCGCTTCTTCGCGAGGTCATGACCGCACTGACGCCCTACAGCGGGCACGCCCACATCGTTGGCATCACCGGATCGCCGGGCGTGGGCAAGTCCACCTCAACCAGTGCCCTGGTCGGCGCTTTGCGTGCGGCTGGCAAGCGGGTGGGTGTCTTGGCGGTTGATCCGTCATCCCCGTTTTCGGGTGGAGCCCTGCTCGGTGACCGGGTGCGGATGCAAGAGCATGCGCTTGACCCGGGCGTCTTCATTCGGTCGATGGCATCGCGAGGGCACCTGGGTGGACTGTCGTGGGCTGCGCCGCAGGCAATGCGGGTGCTCGACGCTGCAGGATGTGACGTGATCTTGGTCGAGACCGTGGGGGTGGGGCAGTCGGAGGTCGAAATCGCTGGCCTCGCGGACACCACGCTCGTGCTGCTTGCCCCTGGGATGGGCGATGGCATTCAGGCGGCTAAGGCCGGCATCCTCGAAATCGGCGACATCTACGTGATCAACAAGGCAGAGCGTGAAGGTGCAGATCAGGTTCGCCGCGAGTTGCGATCCATGATTTCCCTGGGTCACCGCGATGAGGGCCAGTGGACCCAACCAATCCTGAAGACCACTGCGGTCAGCGGGGAGGGCGTCCCCGAGGTGGCTGTGGCGTTGTCGCAACACCTCGAGTGGCTCACTGAGAGTGGGGAGTTAAAGCGCCGACGGTTGCGTCGTACTCGCGCTGAGATTGAGGCCATCGCCTTAACGTCATTGCGCGAGCACTGGGCAGGGCTGAGCGGGCACGAGTCCCTAGGCCTCCTCAGTGAGCGGGTCCTCGAGGGCGGTTTAGACGTCTATTCAGCAGCCGATGAACTGCTCGCCAACGCAACTGGCTGAATAGTGGTGGCGGCGAGTCGCGAGCTGGGAACCAGCGTTGCCTGAGTAATCTGGCGTGACCTATGAGAAAGGTGTGACCATGTCTGGGGCACTCAGAAAAGGCCTGATGATCATCATCGTCCTTTTCATCGGTTACTACCTGTTCACCAACCCGGCTGGGTTGGCATCGACGGCTCGTGATGGCGGATCGGCTCTATGGGGCGCTTTGACCGGACTCTTCGACACCCTCATTCGGTTCATTAGCGCGCTGTTCAGGTAGCCCGGTGTTAGGTCGTTTGTTTGCTGAGCCCGATATCCGTCGACACCTACTCAGTGACGAGGGCGAAGACGTTGTTGATGTGGTGCGCAAACACTGGGTGAGCTACGTCAAAGCAGTCGAGTTTGGCGTGCTGGGTCTCGCCTTCGTGATCAGTGCGGGGTTTGCGCGGATGCCGGTGGCGTGGCTGCCGATTCTGGTCGGGCTCGGGGTCTTGCTTTATGCGGGCTATTTGGCCGTGCTGACCAGCAAAGATTGCTTCGTGATCACCAACATGCGGGTGTTTGCGCTTTCGGGAGTTTTCAACCGCACCCTAGCCACGATGCCCTTGATCAGGATCTTGGACATTACCGTCGCTAAACCGTGGATTGGCAGACTGCTCGGCTACGGACACTTCGTCTTTGAGTCGGCCGCCCAGGCGCAGGGCATCCGTGAAGTGAGGTACGTCGCGCGGCCCGATCAGCGCGACCTAGAGATCCAGCGGGTGATTGCCCGTGCAGGCCTGCGCGGCCCAGGCGTTCGCTAGCTAAGAATC
>CALMMO010000363.1 GCA_937868455.1 uncultured Marmoricola sp. | reverse complement strand
TTGACCATGTCGATCACGCCCACCGTGTTACCACCCAAGGTTGCGGTGATGTTGTCTTCCAAGGTGGTGCGGTCATCGGGGATACCGAGGGTGTAGGCCATCTGGTTCACATCGCCGCCCTGGTTTGGCAGACCCGTGCTCAAGTCGATGAATGCGGTGTTCACCGACTGCTCCAAGGCCTTAATCAAGGTGATGTGCTTGCCGTAGTTGTTGCCGCTTCCGGGTCCTTCGTTCTTGATCTCAAGACCAGTGGGGAAGCGGTACGGCGAGTTGCCTTGGAAGCTGTCCTTGAGCGAGAAGCCAGCTTGGAGGCCGGCCGCGACCGCAAAAGCCTTGAAGGTCGAACCAGGCTGACCGCCGCGGTAAGCCCAGTTGAACTGGCTCTTGAGGTAGTTCTGGCCGCCGTACATCGCAATCAAAGCGCCGGTCTTCACGTCGATGGAAGCAGCACCAATGTGGAGGCCGCGGTACTTCCCCTCCGGGCGCTGCGCCTTAATCGCCGCCTCCATGTTGGTCATCGCATCCTGGTCAAACGTCGTCGTGATGCGCAGACCGCCACCAGCGATGACGTCGTCCTTGAAGCCCAGGCTGTTGAGTTCGTTCTTCACCATCTCGAGCATGAAACCGCGCTGCCCGCCATAGGTCTGGGTGCGCTTGATTTCGGGGAACTTCGGCAAGGCAGCGGCGTACTTCTCCGCATCGGCCGAACTCAATTTCCCCATCGAGGCCATGCCACGCAAGGTGTATTGGTAGCGACCCAGGAGGCGCTGCTCGGCGTCCTTGCCTGCAGCGGGATCAAAGTTGGAGGGGGAGTTCAGCACACTGGCCAACACTGCGCCCTCCTCCACAGTGAGGTCCTTTGCGGACTTGTCGAAATAGGCGCGCGACGCGGCCTGGATGCCATAAGCGCCACGACCGAAATAGATGGTGTTGAGGTAGCCCTCGAGGATCTGCTCCTTCGTCTGCTGCTTTTGCAGCTTCAGCGAAACGATCGCTTCCTTGATCTTGCGAGAAAGGCTGCGTTCGCTGGTGAGGTAGAGGATCTTGACGTACTGCTGCGTGATCGTCGAAGCACCCTGGGTCGCGTTGCCCTGAGCGTTAGAAACAGCCGCCCGAAGGATGCCCTTGATGTCGATGCCGCGGTTAGTCCAGAACGTGCGGTCTTCGGCAGCAATGACGGCGTCTTGCACGTGTTGAGGTACGTCGGCCAACGGGATCGACTCACGGTCTTGCTCGGCAAACTTGCCCAACGACGTCTTGCCATCGTTGTAGTAGACCCGCGTCGTCTGCACCTGCCACTGCTTGTTGGGGTCAGGCACCGGCACAAAGTTGTAGAGGGCGACCAGCCCAATCGAGCCGATGATCGCGCACACCAAACCAAAGATCAGAATGCGCTTGAGCCATCTGCCGCGCTTCTTCGGCTTCGCAGACGATGCGCTTGGTCGGGTGGTACGGCTTGGGGAACGTGCGGCCACGAAAATACTCCTGGTGCTGCGTCAAGGTCGTGTTTGAGCGTACGGGGTGGGCCAGTCTCGGCAAACTTTGTGTGGTGTTGGTTTCACCGGGTACCCGGTGAAACTGACGCTTCCCATGTGAAACTTCACATGGGA
>CALMMO010000362.1 GCA_937868455.1 uncultured Marmoricola sp. | reverse complement strand
TTGGAGCCGACGGTCGCGGTCGCGCGTGCCGCCTCGGGGAACTCTTCCCATGCCTTGGGGTCGGCGTCGATGAGTGGCTTGATATCCAAGGTGCGACCCGAACTACCCAGCTTGGCCACCCAGGACCCGTAGGCATAGCTCACGTCAGGGAACGTGTCGGAGGCGAACCCGGCTTGGAGTTTGGTCAACAACTCATCTGTCGTGGAGGCACCGGCTGAGTCATGGATGGTCACACCGGGGTGCGCCTTCTCGTACTCACGGGCCAACCCGCCCAAGATCTTGGCGGCGTCAGCGGTCTGGCCGTGCCAGAACGTGATGTCGATCTTGGTCCCGGCCTTGATGTCATCGATCGTTACGACCTTCGTGGCTGGGCCAGTGGCCCCCTGCCCACCGCAGGCGGTGAGACCCAGGGCGGCCACCGTTGCTGCGATGGCCACGCGTCGAGTCATGCTCAGACTTGACATGGTGTTCCTCACTATTCCTGTAGGTCTGCGGCTGACGCTTCAGCAGCCTCGTCGAGGGCAGTTTGTGGGTCTGTCCCGCCAACAAGAGCCTCGTTGATCGCCTTGGCTACATTGAGCGACAGTGTCTGGTAACCCGGCACGGTGGGACGTGCTTTCTTGGCGTTGTCCAAATTCGCAAAGAACACATCGCCACCGGGGAAGTCGGCCAAGAACTTTGCGAACTCAGGGGTGCTTGCGGCCGACTTACGCAGCGGCAAGTTGCCGTAAGCGACGTTCCAGCGCACGTCTTGTTCGGGGGAGGTCAACCAGTGCATGAAGTCGTACGACGCCGCAGCGCGCTGTGCATTGTGGCGATCGAAAAGCACCCACAAGTCAGGACCTGAGATGGTTTGGTGGTCTCCATCGGTGCCCGGCAACTGCACAGCTCCGTAGTTCAGCTTGGCTTCCTTGACCGTGTAGAGCAGCCATGGGCCATCCAAGATCATCCCGATGCTGCCGCTGGCAAACATCTGCTCGAACTTCTGGCCGGTTTGGTCCAGGTAGACCGACTTGTCGACGCGAGCCATGTCTTGCCAGAACTTCAGGGCTTTGACTCCGGCCTCGGAGTTGAACGTGGCCTTCTTGCCGTCGGCGCTCAAGATGTCGCCGCCGTACTGCCACAGTTGTGGCCACTGCCGCCACGTCGCGCCCTCATCGGGTGAGACGGGGTAGGCGGTGCCGCTGATCTTCTTCTCAGGGTTGTTGATGGCCTTGGCGGCGGCTCGGAAGTCATCCCAGGTCCAGTCCGGGCTCGGGTAGGCCAAGCCGGCCTGGTCGAAGAGGTCCTTGTTGTAGAGAACCCCCAGGTTGTCGACCACGGCAGGGAACCCGATGACCTTGTCACCGAACTCCGCGGTCTTTTGGGCTGCTGGTGGGAACTCGGTCCAGCCACTGTCAGCCTTCTTGACCAGTGGGCCGATGTCGAGTGTGCGCCCCGACTGGTTCAACTTGCCTGCCCAACTGCCAAAGGCGTAGGACACATCGGGGTAGGTATTCGAGGCAAAGCCTGCCTGCATCTTGGTGAGCAACTCATCGGTGGTTGATGCGCCCGCGGAGTCTTTGATGGTCACATTCGGGTGGTCTTTTTCGTATTCGCGAGCCAGATCGCCCAGGATCTTGGCTGCCTCAGCGCTTTGGCCGTGCCACCAGGTGATCTCAACCTTCTTGTTGGGGTCAAGGGGACCCACTGTCGTGGCGCCGCCCGTGTCTGTGCTCTCGCCGCACCCGGCAAGAGCGCTCAATGCCAGCGCCATCGCGGCAACTGGTGCAGCCAATGACATCCGCAGTTTCATGATGGAGCTCCTTAGTGGTTGGTCAAAACGACTGATCGGGTCAGATGGCGAGGAACATCGGGGTTGAGTCCGCGAGAGGCAGCCAGTTCCACTGCAACGCGCTGGCACTGGACCAGCCGCACGAGGGGATCGGATGCCAGATCGATCACGTTGGCGCCGACAGCCTCGATGTCTGAAACCAGTGCTGGCTCCAGGGGCCACAGCGGGGCCACTAACGTGCGCGAACCCGCTGCCGCGATGGGACCGTGGCGATAGTCGAGCGCGGGGAACGACTCAGCCCATGCCTGTGCTGCCTCCCGGATCTTTAGGGCTGCCTCATCGGCTAGCCCCAATGTCCAGTCGCGGGCGAGGTAAACGAAGTGGTCATAGTCGCGTACGTCGAGCGGCAGCGGTGCCGCCAGAGCCGCTTCAACTTCAGCGACGACCGTGGCCAGGTCCTCGCCGAGCAGGTGACGAATGAGTGCAATGAACGTGGTGGGGAATCGGGTTTGCACGACAGAGGATTCATCCGCAAAACCGAAGTCGACCACCACGTCGGCACATCCGCCAGGCAACGCCTCAGGTACGCCGGTGACCACGATGCGTTGCGCGGTGCCAAACCGGCCGCTGCTGAGGGCATCGAGAACCTCGGTCGTCGTACCCGACCGAGTGATGGCTACGACGTGGTCGTAGCTGCGGTTCGCGGGCAACTCCGAGGCGAATGCCCAGTCGCTGCGACCGTGACCGGCTTGCTCGCGCAAGAACGCCACTGCACGAGCCACGAAAGCCGAGGTGCCACAGCCAAAGAACAAGACGGTGCTGCCCGAGGGAGGGAGCACGGCGCTGAGTGAGGCTGCGTTGTCGATCGCGTGTCGCCAGATGTCGGTCTGGGAATTGATTTCGGTGCTCGTCATACTCACGGGACCAAGTGACACCCAAGATGAGCAATGTGCGCACGAAACGCGCAACGGGTGGCGCGCGCATGGTCGAATTGCGCATTGTGGCGCGCAACACTGGCCCCGTGAGCGACATGAGGCCACTTGCTGGTGGTGACCACGAGAGCACGCAACGAGTTTGGCCGCGGCCAACCGTGGTGCTGCCCCAAACCCATCTTGACCAGCCCTTCTGCCGTGGAATTGATATCCACAACCACCTAGGCCGGTGGCTCTCTGCAGAGGGCACCTTTCTCGGCGGGAGTGCCGACGAACTCGCCGCTGTGCTTGATGACGTGCACCTCGATGCGGTGGTGAACCTCGACGGCATGTGGGGGGAAGAACTGCAAGCAAACCTCGATCGCTTCGATGCCGTGATGGCCGATCGGGTCTATACGTTCGCGCACGTCGACTGGGACCTGCTTTTACGCGGGGACGCGCAGAGCCCTGAATCTAGGCAGGCCCTCGTCGACAACCTGGCTGACTCCGCTTTGCGGGGCGCGAAGGGGGTCAAGGTGTGGAAGGACCTCGGGCTCACTCGTCGCGACGCCACAGGTGAGTTGGTGCTCCCTGATGATCCTCGAGTTATCGAGGTGCTTGGAGTGGCTGGCGACCTCGGTTTGCCAGTGTTGATCCACACTGCCGACCCGGTGGCGTTCTTCGAGCCTCTAGATCGCGCTAACGAACGCTGGGATGAACTGGCCGAGATGCCCTCGTGGTGGTTTGGCGCACCGGAGTTCCCCAGCTTTAACCGCCTCATTGATGCGCTCCACACGTTGGTTGCAGCCTGCCCGCAGACCACCTTTGTCGGTGCTCACGTCGGTGGTCACGCCGAGAACCTCGCTGCAGTCGGCGACGCCCTGCATCGGTTGCCAAACTTCAACGTCGACACCGGCGGCCGGATGGGGGAGGTTGGGCGTCAACCGCGAGCCTTTCGTCGTCTGGTTGAGGAGTTCCCCGACCGGGTGCTCTTTGGGACCGACTGCTTCCCGATCGACCCCGATGCTGTGCGTCATTGGTGGCGGTTCTTTGAGACCGACGATGAGTACTTCGACTACGGAACTCCGGGAGAGCCCCCGGGCCAAGGCAACTGGCACATCAGTGCTGCCCATCTGCCGCAATCGCTGCTTCCGGGGCTTTACCGCGACAACGCGCTGCGGGTCTTAACCGGGGTGTAAAAGTCACAAGTAAACCTGTGACTTTTCACCCCCTACGGCTGGTCGGCCCGCACCACCCGAAGCATCCAAAATGATGCGCCACCTGAGCCGGACTTCACGATGCGAAGGTCAGTGCCCCCGGGCAGTGTGCCGCCAGGAGTCAGGTTGATGGCAAACGACGCCGTGCGCCATTTCTTGGTGCCTTTGAACTTCACAGACGGTGTTTGGCCGCCACCGAAGCGCACTCGAAATGATCCGGCTGCGCGGTCCCAATAGGTCACCTTGACGATGGCCTTCATCGGGGCCGCTAAGAAGCGAGGGTCGATCTTGAACGCAAGTTGTTGGTTGCCTCGACTCGTGCTCAGGCCCTCATAGGAAGTGCCGTTCTCCTTGGTCGGGTCGCCTTTGTGTACGTCGACGTACGAGCGTCGAGCAACGGCCCCAGGCAGATCGACCTGGGTGACCCACCGTTCCATGTTGCGGATCCACGGACGGTTCTTCCACAGTCGAACGTCAAAGGGCCCCACCTCGTCGCGCCAATAGGTGTCTTCACCTTCGCGTAGCACCGCCCAGGCATCGGCTGAGTCGGCAGGGGTGTGCCCGACCGAGAGTCGCACGAAGTCCCAGTTCTCAGGCTCGGCGTCGAACAGCGACGGGCCTGGAACGACGTAGAGCCAGTTCACCCGCAGTTGCAGGGCCAACAAGTTGCTCATTTGTACGACGTAGCCGGGATTCTTCGAGGCGAAACCACAGTCGACGTAACACTCGTTCTCGGTGCCAACCACGGTTTTGCCCGAGTGAGGCGCTTGGCTGTCATTGACGATCACGTGTCCGTCGAAGGAGACCTGCGCACCGAATGAGGGCGCTTCACTGTGGTGGAAGTTGAACTCCTCAGTGATGCCGTTGCGAATGCCGAGCCCGGCTTTGGTCGCCTCGGCGGCCAGGAGGTTCTCAGGTCCGTTCCAGGGACCCCAGGGATAGTCCTCGCCGGTGAAGACGAGTTGGCCCTTGTGCTCGCCTCCGAGTTTGACGAAGAAGTCGAGCATCTTGCGGTACCACGTCAGATAGTCATCGGCCGTGAGACTGCCGTCGTGGGCCGCGGCCGCGATCATCTCGTAGTCGTATTCACTCCACGTGAATGCTCCAGGGATGTAGGCGAACCGGAAGTCCGGGTCATCAAGCAGCCCCTGATCTTTGAGCAGCATCTCCCATGTCTTGGAGAGTTCGCCCCAGACACAGTCATTCCAGATCGGCAGATGCTGCTGCCCGTCGTAGTCAGTGCCCACGGGCTCAACGTCGCATTTGTCGACGACCCACTGCGGAGCCCAATCAACGCCACTAGAGAACATCCGCACCCAATAGGGGCCTGGAGTGTCGAGTTGGTACTTCAAGCTATCCAAAAAGAGCCCC
Source organism: uncultured Marmoricola sp. (assembly GCA_937868455.1). Taxonomy (GTDB): domain Bacteria; phylum Actinomycetota; class Actinomycetes; order Propionibacteriales; family Nocardioidaceae; genus Marmoricola. Next base: position 701 of record CALMMO010000362.1, on the reverse strand, counting down.
TGTGCCTCACCTGAAGCGGTCAGGTCTAGCGGTCCATCTTCCGTCGGGCGGAGTTGTCGCCACGACACATCGACCGCACGGACGATGACCTTGTCGGGCTCAGAGACCTTCTCGGAATAGAACCCCGAGAATTCGGCCGGGCGCACCCAGGCAGGCATGGTCCAGTCTTTGCCATCGCGTACGACGGGGGAGTTGCCTGGCATCTGTGCGACGTACTTCGGTCCGGCAACGTCAGGCTTGGGAGCAACCCGAGGTGGCAGGCCATCGGCAGACGCCGGAGGTGCACTTCCACATGCGCTCAGCACGAGCGCGCTGACTGCGAAGGTCGCGGCGAGCCCGCGCATGATCATCCTTGGACCCAGGCAGGGAGCAGGTCTCCGTGAGCGTGAGTCATCGCTTCAAACAGTTCATCGATGACCGGCAAGGTCAGGCTGGCCGCAGCGTTCGGATCGACCATCATGGCTTGGTGGATCAAGCGGCGGTCCTCGTCGAGCGCAGCCTGGGTCACGAGTCCCACCACGTTGAGGAATGAGCGGTTCAGCGCCGCGCCCACGTGAGGCAACGCCGCGCCCATGGCCTTGGGGTGTGCTCCGGTGCCATCAATCAAGGTGGGCACCTCAACGCCGAGGCCGGCTTGAAGTTGGGGAAGCAGTCCGTTGTTGGCGACGGTGGCGTGAATGTGTCGGGGTGTTCCGGTGGTC
>CALMMO010000361.1 GCA_937868455.1 uncultured Marmoricola sp. | reverse complement strand
GGCGGCATGTCGTTCCACGGTGGCCTCATCGGCGTGCTTGTGGCCATGTGGCTCTATGCCCGCAAAACCAACCGGCCGTTCTTCTACGTCGTTGACTGGATCGCACCCTTGGTGCCTCCTGGACTCTTCACTGGCCGCATCGGCAACTTCATCAACGGTGAGTTGTGGGGCAAAACCACCGACCTGCCTTGGGGGATCATCTTCCCCGCAGGCGGTCCCAACCCCCGCCACCCCACGATGTTGTACGAAGCGCTGCTTGAGGGCATCGTGCTTTTCACGATCTTGTGGATCTATTCGGCATCGCCTTACCGCAGGGTCGGGCAGGTTTCGGGCGTTTTTGCGCTGGTCTACGGCTTGATCCGCATTGGCATCGAATTTGTGCGAGTGCCTGATGCCCAGATCGGATATCTGGCAGGAGGGTGGGTGACGATGGGCATGGTGCTCTCGCTGCCGATGATCGCCCTCGGCATCTATTTGCTGGTGCGCAAAGCGCCGTTGACATCGGAGGTGAGCAGTGGCGTCGCTAGCCAAGCGTGAGTGGGTTCCGGCTGCTGCCGAGTCGCTGGTGCAGCAGGTCGCATCGTCGGTTGGCCCCGATGTGCTGGCTGAGTTAGACCGCTTGGTCGCGCTCAACCACCAGATCCACGATGTCGACACCATCAACCTCAATCCGGCGACGAATGTGATGAACCCTCGAGCCGAGGCGATGCTGTCGAAGGGCCTAGGTTCGCGGCCTTCCTTGGGTTATCCGGGGGAGAAGTACGAAATGGGCTTGGAGGCGATCGAGCAGATCGAGGTCATCGCCGCCGAACTTGTCGCTGAGGTCTTCGGAGCACGCTATGCCGAGGTGCGGGTGCCCTCGGGTGCGATCGCGAACCTTTACGCCTTCTTGGCGACCTGCGAGCCCGGTGACACGATCATTGCGCCGCCGCCCAGCATTGGCGGTCACGTGACCCACCACCTCGGTGGCTCGGCCGGGATGTACCGACTTAAAACCGTGCCCCATGTGGTCGATGCCTCGCGCTACAGCGTCGATGCGTCGGCGTTGCGTGAGTTGGCGCATCGGGTCAAGCCGAGGGTGATTACCGTCGGGCAGAGCCTCAACCTCACCGAGCACCCGGTTGCCGCCGTACGCGAAATCGCTGATGAGGTCGGCGCTGTGGTCTTGTTTGACGCAGCCCATGCATGCGGTTTGATCGCAGGTGGAGTCTGGGCCAACCCTCTCGATGAGGGCGCCCACATGATGACCTTCTCGACCTACAAGAGTCTGGGTGGTCCCGCCGGCGGCGTCGTCGTCACCAACGACGCTGAGATCGCCGAGCGACTCGACCACATCGCCTACCCCGGTTTGACGGCCAACTTTGATGCCGCCAAGACCGCAGCACTTGCGGTCACCATGGTCGACTGGAAGAGCGTTGGTGCGCAGTACGCCGAGATGATGGTGGCCAACTCGGTGGCGCTCGCATCCGCCCTGCAGAGCCGTGGCCTGCCGCTCTATTCCACCTCCCTTGGCCCAACGACAACCCACCAATTCGCCGTGGTCACCCCCGGTGGCGGGCAAGCTGCGTCGCAGAAGTTGCGCCGCGCCAACCTGCTCGCGTGCGGCATCGGGCTGCCGTTAGACCCAGTCGAAGGCGACACCAACGGCTTGCGCCTAGGCACCCCCGAAATCACCCGCTTGGGCATGCAACCCGAACACATGC
>CALMMO010000360.1 GCA_937868455.1 uncultured Marmoricola sp. | reverse complement strand
AGAGGGACTCATCTACCAACGCTGCTATCGCTGACTCCACCACGGCCTCGGCGCTGCCATCGGCTGGTGCCCCTCCGAGTTGCTCGGTGACTGCGCTCACGATCTCAGTAACCGTGAGCTTCGCCGAGCCCAGGACCGCCAATATGACGGGGCCAAGTCCGCCCAACCGGATCGCGCGGGACTGCAAGAGCACCACGGACTCGCCATCGATATTGAGCTCGTCGACGTAGTCGGCGCGCTGATAACGAATCTGTGTGGTCATGATGAGGGGTCCAGCAGCGATGCAATGAGAGGTTGAAGCGATTGCGCTTCAGCGTAGGTCACGCGTACCACCCGTCGCATGCGGGAGTGCAATGCGTGGAGCATCTGGAGCGGCTCAGGCAACATATGCAGCGACGAACTTTGAGGCGCGATGTCACAGATCATGTCGAGCACACCGATGTCGGTCACTGCGGGGTCCCCAGCGTGCCCTGGTTGTCGGTCCAAAATCACAATCGCACGCAAATGTGCTGGCACTGGCGAGACCTTCAACCCCAATGAGTCAGGAGGCGTCTCGGTCTTGTAGAGGACCCCTGATCTTTTGACCGAGAGCGGCTTTGGGTAGGCCACGATGGAGTCATCCTCTGGACGTACGGCCACAGTTTCATCAGTGAGATAGGACCACTGAGGCGCCAGGGTCAACGTGGCCGTCGTCTTGCCGGTGCCGCTGGCGGCCACAAGTGCCACCGCGTCCCCGGTTGCCGGGTTCGCGATGCCTGCCGCGTGCAGCAGGAGCAGTTTGCCAAGGTTTGCCTTCAACGCTGCCCGAGTAACTGCCTGGGTGACCTGCTGTGGCAAAGCCACGGCGGTGTCGGCCGAGACCTGCTCGGTGCAGCCCTTCGGCAGCGCACGGGTCTGGTTGTGTCCCAGGTGGAGGTAGAGCCCCACAGTGGGTTCGACTGTGAGTGGGCACATAGCCCACGCGGCCTTCAAGTCTGCCGCCATGGATTCGATGGGTCGAGACAAGTGCAACTGGACGCCAAGGCCTAGTGCCTCGATCCCGACAGTTCGCATAATGCAAGAACCTACAAGTGATCGTGTAGGTACGCCGCCAACGATTCCCATTGGTCGGGCATGGTGAAGCCAGTCGATTCGAGCTTGTCCATCGCTAGCACTGAACTCGCGGGCCTGGGTGAGACGAGTTTGCCCGCGGAGTAATCGGCCGTGGATTGGTCGCTGACATCGCTGGCATCGCGTCCTGTTGCCGCAAAGACCGCTCGAGCGATGTCGGCCCAACTTGCAGCCTTGCCCGCGCCAGTGACGTGGTAGGTGCCAAAGGGTGCCTGAGAGTCGAGCAGATGGCGGGTGACCCGCGCTAGGTCGCTCGTGAACGTCAACCTTCCGACCTGGTCACTGACAACTGCGGGGCTGACTCCCGACTTTGCGAGCCGCGCCATGGTGGCCACAAAGTTGTGCCCAGAACCAATCACCCAACTCGTGCGGATGATGTAGTGCCGTGCAGCGGTCGCAACAGCGAGATCTCCGGCAGCCTTTGACTGGCCGTACACCCCGAGGGGGGCCAGGGGCTCGTTCTCGGTGTGTACGTCGACGGCGCCGTCGTACACATAGTCACTGGAGAAGTGCACGAGGGTGAAGCCGTGTTGCACGGACGCCTTGGCCAAGGCTCCAGGAGCCGAGGCGTTCGCGGCCCAACACCGTGCCCGATCGGTCTCAGCGGCATCGACTGCGGTGTAAGCCGCCGCATTGATGACCACCCGATAAGGACTGAAGTCGAATCCAGCAACGGCCTCGGTGTCGGTGAGGTCAAGGTCTGTCCGGGTGAGACCGATGGCATTGGGCAGGGACTCAACAAGCGCCGAGCCAAGTTGACCGCCAGCGCCGAGCACCAAGGCGGGGGCGGGAGCGAAGGGGGTGACCTCGCTTAGATCGGGGTTATTGGCATCCTTGGCCGACATTTGCACGCGAGGGTCATCGAGTGGAATCGGCCACTTGATTGCGGCTGTTGCATCGCCAAGGTGGAGTTCGGTGTAGCCAGCATCGGGTCGCCAGTGGGCATTCACCAGGTAGGAGTACGCCGTGTCGTCCTCGAGCACTTGATAGGAGTTACCCACACCCCGGGGCACGAAAATTGCCACCTTAGGCCCAATCTCGTGGGTAAATACAGTGCCGAAGCTCGGTCCCTCACGAAGGTCAACCCAGGCCCCAAAAACCCGGCCCGTGGCCACGGAGATGAACTTGTCCCAAGGCTCGGCATGAATGCCGCGGGTGACCCCGGTGGACCCGTTGAACGAGACGTTGTTTTGCACTGGACCAAAGTCGGGTAGGCCTAAGTGGACCATCTTCTGGCGTTGCCAGTTTTCCTTGAACCACCCGCGGTCATCACCGTGAACGTCGAGTTCGACAACCAGCAAACCCGGAATGGGCGAGGTCTTCACTGATGGCATTTACTGGCCCTTGGCTTGGTACTTGGCTTCGGTGGCCTCTTTGGCTGGTCGCCACCAAGCCTCATGAGCGCGGTACCACTCCACAGTGTCGGCCAGCCCAGTTTCAAAATCTGTGTACGTCGGCGCCCAACCCAACTCCGTGCGCAGCCGCGTCGAGTCAATTGCGTAGCGCAGATCGTGCCCGGCCCGATCGTTGACGTGATCAAAATCGTCTTCGGCGTGGCCCATGAGTCGCAAGAGCGTCTGTACGACCTCGAGGTTGTTCTTCTCCCCATCAGCGCCAATGAGGTAGGTCTCGCCAATCGTGCCGCCAGACAAGATGGACAACACACCCGAGGAGTGATCCTCGGTGTGAATCCAGTCGCGGACGTTCTCCCCGGTGCCGTAAAGGCGGGGACGGATGCCGTCGATCAGGTTGGTGATCTGGCGAGGGATGAACTTCTCGATGTGCTGCCAAGGACCGTAGTTGTTCGAACAGTTGGACAACGTCGCTTGCACGCCAAATGAACGCACCCAGGCTCGCACCAGATGGTCAGATGCAGCCTTTGAGGCCGAATAGGGACTGCTGGGCCGATAAGGAGTCTGCTCGGTGAAACGCTCGGGATCGTCGAGTTCAAGGTCGCCGTACACCTCATCGGTGGAGACGTGGTGAAGGCGAACGCCGTAGCGACGAACCGCCTCCAAAATCGTGAAGGTTCCGACGATGTTTGTCTGGATGAACGGGCTTGGGTCGTGCAACGAGTTGTCGTTGTGTGACTCAGCTGCAAAGTGCACGACCGCGTCACTGGCAGCAACCAAAGGGTCCAACACGGCGTTGTCGGCGATGTCACCGACCACCAACTTGACCCGATGCTTGGGCAGATCGGCAAGGGATGCTTCGCTGGCGGCGTAGGTCATCTTGTCGAGCACTGTGACCTGAGCATCGGTGTGCTTCATCAGGTGGGCCACAAAGTTGGATCCGATAAACCCAGCCCCACCCGTGACGAGAACATGGTTGAAGGCAGGTGCGGGCGAACTCATGGGCACATCGTAATGAAATGTGGTGAATTAGGATTCATCACTATGCGAGGCATCATTTTGGCGGGTGGCACCGGCTCACGGCTGCACCCGATCACCTTGGGTATCAGCAAGCAACTCATGCCGGTCTATGACAAGCCGATGATCTATTACCCGCTAAGCACCCTGATCCTCGCTGGTATTCGCGACATCTTGATCATCACGACACCTCATGACGCCACTCAGTTCCAGCGCCTTCTCGGTGACGGCTCCCAATTCGGCATCAACATCACCTGGGCCCAGCAACCCTCACCTGATGGACTGGCACAAGCCTTCATCATTGGCGCCGAGCACGTGACTGGCGACCGCAGTGCCCTGATGCTGGGCGACAACATCTTTTATGGTGAGCGGCTCGGTGGTCAGTTGCGCCGCTTCGAGACCTTGGAGGGGGCGGCCGTCTTCGGCTACCAGGTAGCCAACCCCGAGGAGTACGGCGTCGTGGAGTTCAACTCCGAGGGCGTGGCTGTGTCATTGGAGGAGAAGCCCGCCGTACCCAAGAGCCGCTTTGCGGTTCCCGGCCTCTACTTCTACGACCAGACAGTGGTGGAGCGCGCAGCCGCGCTGCGTCCTTCAGCTCGTGGAGAGCTAGAGATCACTGACTTGAACCGGACCTATCTTGAGGAGGGGTCCTTGCAGGTCGAGGTGCTGCCACGTGGCACCGCATGGCTCGACACGGGCACGTTCGAGTCGCTCAACGACGCCTCCAACTTCGTGCGCACCATCGAAGGCAGGCAAGGCCTCAAAATCGGTTCGCCTGAGGAAGTCTCTTGGCGGATGGGCTATCTCAGTGACGAAGAGTTGCGGGTACGAGCCGAGCCGCTACGCAAGAGTGGGTACGGCGACTACCTACTCACCCTGATCGCGCACAAGTAATCCTCTGCTGACCAACTCGCTGAGAAACGTAACGGTCTCTGACTCGATTCGCTCGCAGATCGAGTCGTCATCAGACATCTTGGCGGCCAGAGATTTGGCGAACTCAGCTGCGGTGAATCCATCAGGTTCGCCTGCGATGTAGTCCCAGATCACCGCTGAAGAACCTTCAAGAACCCACATTGGCCCGTCGGGCACGAGTGCGACTGCGAAGCCATGGTGGGCTGTCTCAGTCCAAGCCAGGTTTGTGGCCTTGTGCACTCTCATTCGGGGATCCTCAGGTGCACCGATCGGCGCTTGAAGCCCAGCCCATTACGGATGCGTTGCCAAAACGCTGCTCTCATCTCAGAGCGGGTGGGTTCGTGGCCTAGCTCCATGGCGACGTACTCGCGATTAACGCCGATCAGCATCGCCAAGATGCGTGCCCTGCCGCTCAGATTGGGAGACGCTTTCCATCGTGCCCGCCACTCCTCGGCTCGGGTGCCTCCTCTGGAGTACACCAGCCAGAGGTCGTGAGCTGGATGGTCACGGAATTCATCGAGTTCGCCGAGCGCTGCGGCAAGAGCGAGTTCGGCGCCTAACGAAGCTGCCCGCGAGCGGACGGCATCTTGAAAAGCGGCTGGTTGCGAAGTGAAGGCAACGTCGAGGTCAGTTTGAGACTTGGTTCTTCCCTCTCCGCGCGCTGTGTGAAGGGCGAGCACTAACGCCTGATCCAAGACGCTAGGAACCGGGCACGGCCACTGAGCAATGGAGGTCAGCTCGGATGAAGTCCAAAGGGCGTCGAAAGCAGCCTCGGCCGGGATAGTAATGCCGGGGTAGCGTCGATGAACGTCGACATATCCCCAGTCATCGTGGTGATAGTTGGCGGCGTGTGCGAAGGCTGATCCGGAGTCAAAACTCGTCACGAGTCGCCAACCGTGTTCGAGCAGAGCCCCAGTGAAAACTTCGGTCTGGCTCGGGCGGACGAGCACATCTGCGTCAGAACTCTGGCGGTTAGGTGCCCGCAAATCCTTATGGATCGCTGGGCCCTTGATGTGGAGAAGATCAATCTTGTGGAGCTCGCCGATTGCTTGAATGGCCGCGTGGCCCAACAGGACACCCAGTAGTCCGCCAGTAGCTGCGAAGACGCCAAGGGTTACGGAAGTGGCATCCACTCGTGAGAATGCGAAATGTTCGGGTGGCGGGGTGGGGTCGGAGGTCCAGCAGATGATCGTGTAGACCAACAAACCCAGGAAGCCAAAAACGGTACTGACCCGCGAGGCGATCCAGTGGCCGAATCTGTCAGCGCGGACTATTGCACCTGCGCCGAAAAAGGCGAACATGGCTAGGTCGCGAGCAAAAAACCACTCCCCGCCTACACCCCATCTGGCCAGGCTGATCGCGCAGGCGGCGACGAGAAGGGCGAGGTACCTACCCCTTGACTTCCACGGGGCTATGCCCACCACGATCAGGGTGAATATTGCCAAGGTTGGTAGGAACCAGAGTTGGCCCAGGGGCTTAACGAGTCCGACGACCAGTGAGATCGGTTCAATTGGAGTGTTGACCAAGCGCGCCGAAAGCAACTGAATCGTGCCTTGAATTAGCGTCCAGGCGAGAAAGAGCCAAGCCAGTAACGCAATTCGTCGTTTGAGGTATGTCGAGGAGCCCTCCCTATCAACGCCTCGCCTCAGGAATAGAGCGGACACGAAGAAGAAGACACTGAGGTGGACCAGGTACAAGCCTGTGTCGACCTCCTCGTACCAGCCCTGGAGCGGGTCGGCGATAGCCGCGGCAGAGAGCCCACGCATGACATGACCGAGCACGATGCCACAGATGGCAAGCGCTTTGGCGATATCAATGCTCTGGTTTCTCATGACGCTGGCGGCACTGCTCTCACTCAGCCCTTGGCCGACTTGCGGGCTCGGCTTGTGAGTTTGGCGCGCTCATTTTGGTCCAGCACCAGCTTGCGAATGCGCACGGTGTCGGGGGTGACCTCGCAGCACTCGTCCTCACGACAAAACTCAAGACTCTGCTCAAGTGAAAGCTTGCGCGGCGGGATCAACTTCTCGAAGTTGTCGGAGGTCGCAGAGCGGATGTTGGTCTGCTGCTTCTCCTTGGTGATGTTGACGTCCATGTCGTCTGCGCGGGAGTTTTCGCCAACGATCATGCCTTCGTAGACATTGGTGCCCGGCTCGAGGAACAACGTGCCTCGCTCTTGCAGGTTCGTCATGGCGTACGCCGTTGCCGCGCCCGCACGATCAGCGACTAACGAGCCCTGGGATCGCGAGCGGATCTCGCCAGCCCATGGTTCGTACTTCTCAAAGACGTGGTTCGCGATGCCGGTACCGCGGGTCTCGGTGAGGAACTCGGTCCGGAAGCCGATCAGGCCACGAGACGGAACCAGGAAGTCCATGCGCACCCACCCGGTCCCGTGGTTAGTCATCTGCTCCATGCGCCCCTTCCGCACGGCCAGCAACTGGGTGATGGCGCCCAAGAACTCCTCGGGGGCGTCGATCGTCAACCGCTCGACCGGTTCGTGGAGCTTGCCGTTGACCTGCTTCGTGACCACCTGAGGCTTGCCCACGGTGAGTTCATAACCTTCGCGGCGCATTTGTTCGACGAGAATTGCCAGCGCTAGTTCGCCTCGGCCTTGGACTTCCCAGGCATCCGGACGCTCGGTGGGGAGCACGCGCAACGAGACGTTGCCGACGAGTTCGCGATCGAGGCGATCCTTGACCAGGCGCGCAGTCACCTTGGTGCCCTTGGAAGGTCCACGGCCAACGAGAGGCGAGGTGTTGGTGCCGATCGTCATCGAGATGGCCGGCTCATCCACCTTGATTAGCGGCAACGCAATGGGGTTCTCAGGGTCGGCCAGGGTCTCGCCGATCATGATGTCGGGGATGCCAGCGATGGCGACGATGTCGCCTGGACCGGCCTTCTCACCGGGGTTGCGCTCGAGCGCTTCGGTGATGAGGAGCTCAGTGATCTTCACGTTGCTGGTGGTGCCATCTGCTCGCATCCAGGCAACCTGTTGTCCCTTGCGGAGGGTGCCCTGGTGCACGCGCACCAGAGCCAAGCGGCCCAGGAATGGAGAGGCATCCAGGTTCGTCACGTGTGCTTGGAGTGGTGCCTCGTCGTCGTACGTCGGAGCCGGGATGGTCTCCATGATCGTGCGAAACAGGGGCTCAAGGTCGGGGGAGTCAGGCAAGCCGCCGTTCTCAGGCTGCTCGGTGCTAGCGCGACCGGCCTTAGCCGAGGCATAGACGACCGGGAAGTTGAGAGCGTCTTGGCTGTGGGAATCATCGAGCAGATCCATGAACAACTCGTAGGTCTCATCAACGACCTCGCTGATGCGTGCGTCACTGCGGTCAACCTTGTTGACCACGAGTACGACGGGCATGTCGGCGTTGAGCGCCTTGCGCAACACAAACCGAGTTTGCGGCAGTGGGCCTTCGGAGGCGTCAACGAGCAGCACGATGCCATCGACCATGGAGAGTCCGCGCTCGACCTCGCCACCGAAGTCAGCGTGACCGGGGGTGTCGATGATGTTGAGCACGATCTCGCCAGCGGGGGTGTCTTGGGCTGAGGGACCTCGGTAGTGCACCGAGGTGTTCTTGGCCAAGATGGTGATGCCCTTTTCGCGCTCGAGGTCACCAGAGTCCATGACCCGCTCGGCAACGCCCTCAGCCTGGTGCTCTGTGAAGGCACCGGCTTGGTGAAGCATTGCGTCGACGAGTGTGGTTTTGCCGTGGTCAACGTGCGCCACGATGGCGACATTGCGCAGGTCGGACCGGATTTGGGAGGTCATGAGTGGCCTTTCGAGGGCGCGCATGAGTGGCGCCTGAGGTTGGGAGGTTGCTAAGCAACCCGCGCAATTCTACGCGCTCACGAGCTCCAGATCTGACCACGGTGTAAGAGATGCTGCGCAGCCTGGGCCTTCGGGCGAAGGATGAGCTCATCGACGCTCATATGGCGGGGGAGTGAAGCCACCCAACGAACCGCCTCGGCGACGTCTTCAGCACTCAGCGGCTCATCGACTCCGTCGTACACCGCGTCGCGCTTTGCCTGGTCGCCGCCAAAGCGCACCAAGGCAAACTCTTCGGTCGCGACCATCCCTGGTGCGATCTCGCAGAAGCGCACGGGTTCGGTCAGCATTTCTTGGCGCATGGTGTCGGTCACGACCTTCACGGCATGCTTGGCCGCGGTGTAGCCGCCTCCCCCGGGATAACCGACCCGCCCCGCAGTCGAGCCCATGTTGATCACCAAGCCATTGCCGCTTGCCCGCAGCGCAGGGAGTAGTGCCTGCGTTACGCGCACCAAACCCGAGACGTTGACCGAATACATGTGCTCCCACACTGCAAGGTCTGCTTCGGCCACGGTGGAGGCGTCAAACGCGCCACCCGCGCAATTAACGAGTACGTCGACGCGCGGACCAACTTGCTCCGCGAGGGCAGCGACAGCCTCGGGATCAGTGACGTCACACACCACCGCGACACCGCCAGTTTCCTGGGCGACATCGGCCAGCCGATCCCCTCGACGTGCTGCGCAGAACACCCGAAATCCCTCTCGGGCCAACGCGCGGGCTGAGGCGGCGCCGATGCCAGAAGCTGCCCCGGTGACAACGGCAACCCTCATCGTTGCGACCCATCGATCGAACAGGCGGGGGTGCCACCCGGCAGTTGGTGTCGGTGCTTGGCGCCAAAGTCGTAAGCCCACGACAGGGGTCGATTGAGCGCGCGCACAAACAAGATGTGACCAGCCATGCGTAGGGCGGGACGAGGTGAACTTGCCAGTGCCATTGCGATCGCCCGGTGGCCAACCTCGACCCGGGTGCCGTCAACCAGGTGCAAGCGAGCAGCCGCATCGGCTTCAGTGATGCTCATGGCTGGCAGATCAGCAACTTGCCATGGGGTCAAGGTGACGTTGCAGCCCTGTGTGAGAAGCCAGTTGGCGCTGCGGGTGCAGAAACCGCAGTCGGCGTCGTACAACAAGATCATGTGCACATCGTCTCAAGTACGCCGCGAGTGGGGCGCCAGTGGCACCCCACTCGCAGCGTTACTAGTTACTGCAGAGGCAGTTTGTAGATCCCGCGACCGTGTGTGGCTGCGATGACCATGCTTCCAGAGGGACTCAGACTGAGACCGTAGACAGCCACCTTCGGCAGACCCTTGGTCGCCACCCAGCTGCTGCCACCGGGCGCTATCGTGACGACACCGAAGTCGGTGCCGGCGTAGAGGGCGCCGCTGTCGGTGCGCACAATCGAGGTGATCGGTTGATCGCCAAGGTTGTGGCTCAGATCTGTCTTCGTGCCGCTGTCAGCGCTTGGGTCGAACGTCACGTCGAAGACGTGGCCGCCCGCTGCGTAGGCCGAGTAACCGGAGTAGCTCAGCCAGACATGGTGCGGATCGGTTGGGTCGATGCTGATGCCGGACACGAACCGCTTGGGCAGGCCCAACGTGGTGTTGACCTGCGTGAAGGTCACATCGTCCTCGTTGGCTGCATCTGCGTTGTCAGTGACGAACACGTCACCGCGACGGGTGGCGGCCCACATGGTGCCGGAGTTGCCCTTGGCTCGAGCAATAGCCACGACGTAGTTGCCGCCGTTGTCGCCCGACAAGTCACCGTCAGCACCACCGAGAGGAACCCAGTCGCCGCAGTCGTCGGGGCGGTTGCCGTAGTCGCCGGTCAACTCGTTGCAGTACTGCTCCAAGAAGTTCCGGTCGCCACCGTTGTCCAGCGTGCGCCACACGTGCTGCTGACCAAGGAAGACGGTTCCCGAGGTCACCGGGTCCGCCTCGATCGGCACGTAGAACGAACCAGCCTCGGTGCCCAACACGTCACCGATCCAGTTCCACGACGGCGGCTTGCCGCTGTCGAAGCTCACGTCCAGTTGCGCGCCGTAGTAGGCGTGGTAGCGAATCGAACTGTCGGTTGCGTTGAAGCCGCCGTTGCCGCCATCGCCGCCAACGGTCTCAGCCCAACCGCCTTCGAAGTCGCTTTCCCAGGTGCCGTTGTCTTGCGTACCACCTTGAATTGCGGAGTCATCATGTGATGCGAAGGCGCTTTGGAACTGCAACGTGTTGAGACCGTCGTTGATGTCGGTGTTAGACGTTGGAATTGCCTTGAGGTAGCCCTCGCAGTTCGTCTGCTGGGTCGCGCTCAATCCTCGGCTTGCGCATTCGGCGCTAGCGTCAACAAACGGTCCAGATTGGCGAACGACGCCACCATCAGAGCCACTGAAGAACACGTTGCCGTGCGAGTTTGGCGCGAATACCAACGCGTGGTGGTCAGGGTGCAGACCGTTGTTCTCCACATCGTTGGTCATGTCGGTGAAGGAGACACCAGCGTTGGTCGAACGAACCACCGCGCGACCGTTAGACGGCGGGGTGCCGGTGAAGATTTCGTCGTAGTTCATTGAACCGGACAAGACCACCTGGTCAGGGTCGTCCTTGGGGACGTTCACCGCGATGTCGTAGCCGCACTGCCCCTGGCAGAAGTTGTACGACGAATAGCCTGGAGTGCCCGAAGTGGGGTCGGACAATTCAGTCCACGACGGAGTGGCAGTGCGAGCGTCGTCGGTGCGGACCAATCCGCTGACGGCGTCGTCGTACATCAAAGAGTCGCCGAGGTAGATCCGGGTCGCCTTGGTGGGAAGTTTGGCAACGTCGAACTCAACTCGAGCATCGGAGCTCAGCGCCGGCGATCCCGCCGCGTTGCTGGTGTAGATCTGGGTCCACTTGTTGGCGGCCCGCCGGAACAATCCGTAGTCCATCACTGCGGCGTAGAACGTGCCGCGCGCGACTGGGTCGAACTTGATCTGGTTGATGCCGCCGCGGAAGAAGTCACCACCGTTGCCTGAAGTCGGGTCGACCGAGTCTCCCGGACGTACTAGAGCTAGCTTCCAGGTGCGGCCGTTGTTCTTCGACTCATAGACGCCCACTGGCATCGCGCCTGGCGGCGTAAACCGACCGCCATTGACTGAGGATGAACCGTGCCGAGCGACCGAGGTGCCGACCACGATGTGGCGAGCATTGCGCGGGTCGACCGCAATCGCGCCGATGGCGCGGCCCTTGGCGAAGTTACGTCCAAGCGCCATCGTCTTAACCCGCTTGAAGGTGGTGCCTTTGTCGGTTGATTTGTAGAGACCGACGCCAGCTTCGGAGTCAGAGGAGCCGTTCTCTTCGCCCGTCCCGACGTAGAGCACGCCCTTGGGGGAGAAGTAGACCTCGCCGATTGCCTGCGAGGGGATCGAGGCGCCGACTGACTTCCAGACGGGGTGAGCGGCAAGAGCGTTGGCAGTGCGCCATACGCCGCCACCGGCGGTGCCCACAATGAGGAGGCAGTTGCCTGGCACGCACTTCTTCCAGATTGCCATGGAGGTGACTCGGCCGGAAACGTGCGATTCAACGCCGGTGTAGGTCACCAGGTCTGGGACCTTGCCTCCGGTTGGCCCAACGCTTTGCCATGCAGCCGCTGCCCCGGCGCGCCGAAGGGCGCTACTGCCAGCGGAGGTACCCGCGCGTGCCGCGCTTCGCGCAAAAGCCGCACTGGCGCCGTCAGAGGCGGTTTCGTCGATGTACTTGCGAGGGAAGGCGCGAGCGTCGTACGCCTCCTGGTTGGGAACGCATTGGTCTCCCTCGGAGGTGGTTACGGATGGTTGCCATCCAACAACTAAGCAATGGCTTATGTACATAGGTGAGGGTCAAACCGTTGTGAATGTAAGGCTGGTTCGAGCGGAATAAGGTGTGATGACGCCGGGTTGGGCCGCTTGTCTTAGCTAACCGAACAACAGGAGGTGTTTGATGAGCAACGAGCTTCGTCGCATCGCGATGATCAGTCTGCACACCTCACCTCTTGAGCAACCAGGTGTCGGCGACGCCGGTGGGATGAACGTCTACGTCATTGAACTGGCGCGCCGCTTAGCCCAACGTGGCACTGAAGTCGACATCTTTACGCGGGCGACCTCATCGAAGCTGCCGCCCATTAATGCGGCGTACGACGGCGTGAAGGTGCATCACGTTGTTGCCGGGCCGTTCGAGGGGCTCACAAAGACCGAACTGCCCGGACAGTTGTGCACCTTCGCTCGTGAAGTTCTGCGCACCGAGGCCGCACAGGAGCCTGGCTACTACGACTTGGTTCACTCTCATTACTGGCTTTCGGGGCAGGTGGGCGCCTTGGCGCGCGACCGATGGGGGGTGCCGCTGGTGCATTCGATGCACACGATGGCCAAGGTCAAGAACGCCGCGCTTGCGCTTGGTGATGCCCCAGAGCCCGCGGTGCGAGTCTTCGGCGAAGAGCAAGTCGTCGCTGCAGCCGACATGCTCATTGCGAATACACAGCGTGAGGCTGACGAGTTGGAGCAGTACTACGACGCCGATCCCAGCCGCATCGAGGTCGTTCACCCCGGAGTCGACCTTGAAGCCTTCTCGCCTCGTCAAGGTGCCAGGCAGCGGTTGGGGTTAGCTGATGACGCCCACGTGCTGGTCTTTGCTGGGCGGATCCAGCCGTTGAAGGCCCCCGACATTTTGGTAAAAGCTGCCGCTGAGTTGCTCCGTAGTCACCCGCACATGAGGTCGCGGTTGGTGGTCGCCATCGTTGGTGGGGCCTCGGGATCGGGACTGGAACAACCCAATGGGCTACGCGATCTGGCCGTGTCTTTGGGGCTGGCCGACATTGTGCGGTTTGAGCCACCGGCGACTCGCGCACAGCTGGCTGATTGGTTCTCAGCGGCTTCGTTGGTGTGTGTGCCGTCGTACAACGAGTCATTTGGACTCGTCGCCGTGGAGGCGCAGGCGTGTGGCACCCCCGTTGTTGCTGCCGCTGTTGGCGGACTCACCACCGCAGTGAGCGATGGTGAGTCCGGCTTGCTCGTGCATGGCCATGACCCGCGCGACTATGCCAAAGCGATTGAGCGAATCCTGACCGATGCCGAGTTCCGCAGTCGTCTCTCTCGGGGAGCGTTAGCCCAGGCGGCGGGGTTCACCTGGGACCACACCACGACGGCCACGTTGGCGGCTTACTCCCATGCTCACCAGCACCTCGTGGGGAGTGCGAGGTGAACCTTCAGGCAACTGCGGTAGCTGCGATCTGTGAGGCCTTGGCCGAATCGGGATTGCAGTGGGAGCGTGAAGGTGACTCGATGTTTCACATCGAGTTGCCAGGCGAGCGCAAGCTCAAAACTCCGGTGCGCCTTGACGTGGGAGATCACTCCTTGTCAGTGCACGCCTTCGTGTGTCGCAAGCCTGATGAGAACCATGAGGTGGTTTATCGGTGGCTGCTCGAGCGCAACATGAAGATGTACGCCGTCGCGTTCGGACTCGACGCCAGTGGTGACATTTACCTCGATGCCAGGCTGCCACTCGATGGGCTCACTGCAGACGAGGTCGACCGAATCTTGGGTTCGGTCCTCACTTATGCCGATGAATCCTTCAACACACTCTTGGAACTGGGCTTTGCCTCATCGATTCGCAAAGAGTGGGCTTGGCGAATCTCGCGAGGCGAGCCAACTTTCAATCTCGAGGCGTTTGTTGGGCCGTTGGGGTTGCAGCGACCCGTCGAGTGAGGGCGACCCCTGCGAGGCATAGCGCGCCACCGATCCAGGTGATGGCTGGGGGCACCTCGTGCAGCGCCACCAGGCTGATCAAGGCAGTGATGGGTGGCACGAGATAGGTGCTCACACCCAGGCCGCTGGCTGGCACGTACTTGAGCGCATAGGCGTACGCCGTGAAGGCAATCGCAGTCGGGAACACCCCTAGGTAGACCAGCCAAGCGATGGCTGACACCGGGGCCGCACTGAGATCGTGAGCCAGGCTTGCGGCAAAGGGAGCGCTGGCAAGCACCCCAACCGTGCAGGCGACCCAGGTGACTTGGAGCGCAGAAAGACGCCCGACGAGCGGCTTTTGGATCACCAGACTGATCGAGTACGTCAGCGCCGCAACAACGCACAACCCAGCGCCTAAGAGGTTGCTGTGGCCGGTGCCTGACCCGGAGGTGCCAATGAGTACGACGCCCGCGAATGCGACCGCCATGCCGATGACGAGCCAGATGTGGACGCGCTCCTTCAAGAACAGAGCCGAAAGCAGGGCAATCAGGATGGGTGAAATTTGCACCAGCATCGCGGCGGTGCCCGCGTCGATCAGCCGCTCGGCCGCGTTAAGAGAGAGGTTGTAGACGCCAAACCAGAGCACCCCGATCAGGGTCATGCCCGCCCATTCGCGTGGGGTCGGGGACACCCAGTTGGCACTGGCCAACAGCGTGAGCCCCAAGGCAAGCGACCCGACCACCAGTCGACCCAGAGTCAGCGTGCCAGGGTCAAAGTGCGGTGCCAAGAACCTGATGCCAACGAAGGCGCTTGCCCACAACACCAGCGTCGTACCGAGTGCGAGCAGCGGAAGCAAACGATGACGAGGGGGCACCCGCCGAGAGTAGGGGACTGGGCCGGGTTGACCTAGCCGAGCTCAGACCTCGAGTTTGTAGCCCAGCCCTCGAACGGTCACCAAGAAGGTTGGGTCCTTAGGCACTTTCTCAAGTTTCGCGCGCAAGCGCTTCACGTGTACGTCGAGTGTCTTGGTGTCACCGACATAGTCAGACCCCCACACCCGGTCGATCAACTGGCCCCGAGTCAGCACGCGGCCAGGGTTGCGCAAGAACATCTCGAGGAGTTCAAACTCCTTCAAGGGGAGCCGAGTTTCGACGCCGTCAACGGTGACGACGTGCCGCTCCACATCCATGCGAACCGGGCCGGCCTCAAGGGTCGCCGGCACCAATTCGGGCTCAAGACCACGACGAAGCACCGCTCGGATTCGGGCCACGAGTTCGCGTGGCGAATATGGCTTTGTCACGTAATCGTCGGCGCCAAGTTCAAGTCCGACAACCTTGTCGATTTCGGTGTCTTTGGCGCTCACCATGATCACGGGAACGTTGGAGCTGAGTCGGATTTGTCGGCACACCTCTGTGCCAGGCAGACCAGGCAGCATGAGATCAAGGAGAACGATGTCAGCGCCGTTACGGTCGAACTCGGCGAGGGCGGCGGGCCCCGTGGCAGCGATGGCGACGTCGAAGCCCTCTTTGCGCAGCATGTATGACAGCGCATCGGAGTAGCTCTCCTCGTCTTCAACGACGAGCACTCGAGTCATCGGGGACCTTCCTCTTGTTCTTCTTCTAGGTTTCATCAGTGGACTGCGGCTTGGGCAAGCGCAGGGTGAAGGTTGAACCGTGGCCCTCTTCGGACCAGACAGTGACGTCACCGCCATGGGTTGCGGCGACGTGCTTCACGATGGACAAGCCCAGGCCGGTGCCGCCGGTGGATCGATGGCGGGCCGGGTCGACGCGGTAAAAGCGTTCAAAGATGCGGTTGAGCTCATCAGCAGGGATACCGATGCCTTGGTCGGACACGGCGATATCGACGTACTCAGGGTGCTCGTGGGTTCCGATCACTACCGAGGTGCCCTTGGAGGAGTAGGCGATGGCATTGGAAACCAAGTTGCCAACGGCTAGGGCCAGTTGCTCAGCCTCGCCATGCACAAAGATGGCCTTGTCTCCGTCGCGCACCACGCTGATGTGTCGAGCCGCCGCGTCGGTGGCGTTCTCATCGATGACTCGCTCAACGATCCAGTCCAAGTCGACGAGGCCAGCCTCATCCACGGGCGTGTCATGTTGGAGCCGGGAGAGTTCGATGATCTGCTGCACGAGGCGGCCAAGCCGATCGCTCTCGGCGCTCATCCGACCGGCAAATCGCTGCACGGCTTCAGGGTCGTCACTGGCTTCGCCGACTGCCTCGCTGAGCAGTTTGATGGCCCCGACCGGAGTCTTTAGTTCGTGAGACACGTTCGCGACGAAATCGCGGCGGATCTCCTCAACTTGGCGTTCACGTGTGCGGTCTTCAACAAGTGCCAGCACCAAGTCGGCACCTAGGGGGGCGATACGTGCAGTGACATGTCGAGCCGGGGTGCCCGGGCGGGGCACAACGAGTTCGGTTTCGCGGATCTGCCCGTCGCGGCGTACCTGGCTAATCAAGGCAGCAAGTTCGGGGACCACAATGCGGTCCCCTCGCACCAGGTTCATGGTGTACGTCGGTGCCGTGGCCTTCAGGACCACGTCATTGACGTCAACAACGAGCGCACTGCTGCGCAACACCGACAAGACGGCTGCGACTCCTGTGGGCAAAACCGGCTGATCAGCGGGCCGGGCGCGGTCCTGTTGGATCTCTGAGATTCGCCATGCCAAGACTGCGCCGCCCCCAACTAACGCGCCCAACAGCGCGAATAGCAGGGGTTGGAGATCCTGGTACACGGTTGGATCGTACGCGGGGAACTTGGGTCAATCTCGCGATCTTGACCGGGGTTAGACCAGTGTTCACCGGGCGTTCACGCCTAATCGCCATCCATTAACCCGCGCTGCCTATCGTGCGGCCCATGCGTGATGCTTTCAATGAATCGCTTGCCGATGTCCGCCGCCGCCTCCTTGAGATGGTCAACCTGGTGCAAGTGGCAGTCAATGACGCCACCGAGTCACTCCTTGAGGCCGATGGGGAGAAGGCCGAGCAGGTCATCGCCAACGACGCCAAGCTGGACCAACTTCGCGAGGAACTCGAAGACGAGTGCTACGAACTCCTCACGCTCCAAAGCCCGGTCGCAACCGACCTGCGCACGCTGATTTCGGCAATGAAGATGGCCGGCGAACTTGAGCGGATGGGTGACCTCGCGGTGCATGTCGCCAAGGTCGCGCGCATGCGTCTGCCCGAGCGAGCGGTGCCCACCAAACTTGAAAGCATCTTGGCTCGGATGGCCTCTATTGCTGAGTTGATGGTCGGCAAAGTGGGTCAGATCATCGAAGACAACGACGTCCAGTCAGCGCGAGAACTCGACGAAATCGACGAACAGATCGACAAACTTCGTCGCAAGAGTTTCCGCGAACTGTTCAAGTCGGACTGGAA
>CALMMO010000359.1 GCA_937868455.1 uncultured Marmoricola sp. | reverse complement strand
GTGTAGGAGAAGCCCTTGGAGTCAGCGGGCACCAAGACGATCGAGAGCCCCTTGTGACGGGGAAGATCTGGATCTGTGCGGACGCCAAGCCAGATCCAGTCGGCGTATTGGATCAGGGAGGTCCACATCTTCTGGCCGTCAATGACCCATTCGTCGCCCTCGCGGCGTGCCCGGGTGCGCATCGAGGCCATGTCGGTGCCTGATTCAGGCTCGGAGTAGCCGATCGAGAAGTGCAGGTCACCGGTGAGAATCTTGGGCAAGAAGTACGACTTCTGCGCCTCAGAGCCGAACCGCATGATCGTGGGGCCAACGGTGTTGAGCGTCAGGTAGGGGATAGGCACCCCGGCCACCGCCGCCACATCGGTGAAGATCAATTGCTCAAGCATCGAGCGGTTTTGCCCGCCGTACTCTGTGGGCCAGCCGATGCCCAACCAGCCGTCACGGCCGATCTCGCGGATCACGTCCTTGTAGGTCTCGACCTCACCAAACTCCCCAGACGACAGCGACAACGCGCGGCGACGCTCGGGAGTGACAAGTTTGTCGAAGTAGGCCTTCAGTTCGTCGCGAAGGCGGAGCTGCTCATCGGTGAGCGCAATGCGCATAAGTGAGTCCTAAGGTGGGAAATGGGCGCAGTGTCACACTGGCCCGCTCGACACGAAAACTATAACCTGTTCTAGTCTTGAGCAGACAAGCAAGTCGGTTCGCATTAGGAGGCACTCATGAGCCCTGACACCGCAACGACCCAAGAACGCCAACTCGACGCTGGCGGCACGCCAACGCGTTTTGCGCGTGGTTGGCACTGTCTTGGCCCAGCCGCGGAGTTCCGCGACGGCAAACCTCATGAGGTGCGTGCCTTTGGTGGCAAGTTGGTGGTGTGGGCCGACACCGCAGGTCAGTTGAAGGTCATCGATGCCTACTGCAGGCACATGGGTGGCGATTTGACCCAAGGCAGCGTCAAGGGCGACGAGGTGGCTTGCCCCTTCCACGACTGGCGCTGGAACGGCGATGGCAAGTGCAAGTCGATTCCTTACGCCCGCCGAGTGCCGCTGCGAGCCAAGACTCAGACCTACCACGCGATGGAACGCAACGGTCTGTTGATGATCTGGCATGACCCCGAGGGTTCGGCTCCCGACATGAGCGTGGCGCCGCCTGAGTTGGACGACATCATGGACTCCGATGCCTACACCGACTGGAGTTGGAATCGCCTCGACGTGCCGACCGCACATTGTCGTGAGATCGTCGACAACGTCGTCGACATGGCGCACTTCTACTACATCCACTTCGCCTTCCCGCTGAAGTTCCGCAACGTGTTTGAGGGCCACATGGCTAGCCAGTTCATGGAGTCCACTGGGCGTCCCGACAAGACCGCACAGGGCTACGGCGATGAGAACCTGCTGCTGAAGTCAGACGCGACCTACTTCGGTCCCTCATTCATGATCAACTGGCTCAACAATGACTACAAAGGCTTCATCACCGATGTGGTGTTGATCAACTGCCATATCCCCACTGGCCCCAACTCCTTCGTGCTGCAGTTCGGCTTGAAGGTGAAGAAGGCTGCTGGTCTTGATGACCAGACCGCCAAGTGGGTGGGGGAGCGCTACACGCAATTGTTCGCTGAAGGGTTCATGCAGGATGTGAACATCTGGCTGAACAAAGCCCCCATCCAAAACCCCCTGCTGTGCGAGGAAGACGGTCCGGTCTACCAGATGCGGCGTTGGTACGAACAGTTCTACGTCGACGTGGCCGACATCAGCGAAGACATGACCGATCGGTTTGAGTTCGAGGTCGACACCACCAAGGCCAATGAGTACTGGCGCGCCGAAGTCGCTCAAAACCTCGCCAATGCGGCACCGGACGCCGCGCCGGTGAGCTGATGTCGCTCTACGAACTGTCTGAGTCGACTCGAAGCGATCAGCACCTCTACCTCGAGGCCCGACTCGTCGATGTGGCTTGCCTTGATTGCACCGTCACGGTCGGGGTGAAGAAGAACTCCGAGCAGCACACCTCGATCCAATGGCGTCACCACGACTTCACCCACTGCCCCGAGTTCGCCAAAGCAGAGCGGCTCGCCGGTGGGAGACACATAGCTGAGCCATGCCCTCGGTTGCGCTCCTCCATTGAGCGAGCAGTTGCTGACGGCGCGATCTCGATCGGGGCAATTGATGGGTACTGAGTCATACGTCGTAGGCGTCGCTGAGGTGGTCAACGAGACCGATGAGGCGCTGTCGGTGGTCTTTGATGTGCCCGAGGTGCTTAAGGCAGAGTTCGCCTATCTCCCGGGCCAATTCCTCACCCTGGCCGTGCCTTCTGAGCAGACCGGTCTGGTGGCCCGAAGCTATTCACTCTCATCCTCCCCACACGAGGATCGTTGGCAGGTGACCGTCAAGCGCACCGTCGGGGGATACGCCTCCAACTGGATCTGCGACAACGTTCAGGCAGGCAGCCAACTGCGTGTCATTCCTCCGTCGGGGATCTTCTCCCCCAAAGAGTGGGAGTCTGACCTGCTGCTCTTCGCCGGCGGTTCGGGCATCACCCCGGTGCTCTCGATCGCGCGCACTGCGTTGCACGAACACAACAACCGCGTTGTATTGGTCTATGCCAACCGTGATGAGCAGTCGGTGATCTTCGCTTCGGTTCTTCGTGAATTGCAGAGTCAATACCCCGATCGGTTCGTGTTGATTCACTGGCTAGAGAGCCTCCAAGGCCTCCCATCACGAGACTCACTGCGCGCCTTTGCGGCGAACTTCCCTGACTTCAATTCGATGGTCTGTGGCCCCGCGCCTTTCATGGATGCCGTGACGGGAGTGCTCAAAGACATGGGGTGGCCCCGCTCGCGCCGCCTCCAGGAGCGTTTCGTTTCTTTGGGCGGCAACCCATTTGGCGACGTGCCCGAGATGGCCGAATTCACTGCGGCAAGGGAAGCCGCCGCTGATAGTTCACTCGAAGACGCTGCATCCAGTGAGGGTGCGCCAGTCGCGTTCGGACCGGTCACGGTTGAGGCCCATCTCGATGACACCGACTACACCTTTGACGACTGGGACGGTCAGCAGCCCTTGTTGGACTTCTTGACGTCTAAGGGCGTCGAGGCGCCGTACTCCTGCAAGGCAGGGCAGTGCTCGGCCTGCGCGTGCGTGGTGCTTGAAGGTGACTTGGCGATGAACCACAACGAGGTCCTTGAGGAAGACGACCTGCGCGAGGGCATCCGTTTGGCCTGTCAGGCCACCGCGTTGAGCCCGAGAGTGAAGATCAGTTACAACGCGTAACTGCTAGTCGCCTTCACACGGCTCGGATGCGGGTTGGTCCTCATCGACCATCGGCAAGAACACCGATCGCAGCCTGGTGCGTGGTGGTACGACGGTCTCGGGTCCCCAAATCTTGGATCGGATCGGCGCAGTGAGCACGCCAAGCGGTGCGGTCGCCACAAATGAGTAGGCCAAGACCAAGAGCGTGGCTGCCGGGTTGACTAGCAAGCCAACGATGATCGCCACCACAACGCACATGGTGGTGAGCTTGGCGCGGCCAGTCTTGGGCGAGAGCAGGTAGCGAAATGACCGGAACCGCACAGTCGAGACCATCAAGAGGGCCGGAATCACGCTAATCGCGACCGGGAGAAGCGAGGTTCCGGCGACTCGGGGGCCGATGTCGGGAGTGTCGAGGGCGAAGATCGTGGCCATGATGACGGCAGCAGCACCGGGGCTGGGCATGCCAACCCAGTACCTCTTGTCAGAGACCGGATCGATGGTGACGTTAAATCGCGCCAATCTGAACGCTGCACACGCCAGCCACAAGAAGGCCGCGGCCCAGGCCATCACAGGCCATTCCTTGAGCGCCCAGGTGTAGACCAGCACTGCGGGAGCCAAGCCGAAGGAAATCAGGTCGGCTAAGGAGTCCAGTTGGATGCCAAAGGGTGAGGTAGCACCGACTGCACGTGCCACGGCGCCGTCGGCGATATCGAAGATGATGCTGAAGGCGATGAGTGACGCCGCGATCTGGAAGTGGCCGGTGAAGGCCATGAGCACACATGAAAAGCCACAAAACAAGTTGGCTGTGGTGAAGAACGACGGTGCCGTGACCCGAAGTCGCTCCCGTGGGCTTAGCTGCCGCAGCGACACGACCTCGGCGCCGCTGGGGGAAACTAGACGCCAACGATCCAAAATGCGCCGGCGCGGCTTGGTGGGAGGGTAGGGACTCATCAGATTGCCTCCGGCCATCGGGCGATGACGGTCTCGCCGGCAACTGTGCGGTCGCCTTGTTTGACCTGCAATTGCACACCCGGCGGGACGAATATGTCCATACGGGAGCCGAACTTCATCAAGCCGATGCGCTCACCGGTGACCAGGTGCTGCCCTGGCACCACTCGCGTGACAACGCGGCGAGCAACGAGGCCGACGATCTGGCGGAAGATCAGTCGGCGCACTCGGCCCTCAACCTCACGCTCGATCGTGATCTCGCTGCGCTCATTTTCCGTGGCGCTCTCGAACTTGTACGCCGCAAGCCAGCGACCCGGTCGGTAGGTCACATCAGTGACCACGCCGGCGTAGGGGGTGCGGTTGATGTGCACATCAAAGACTGACAAGAAGATGCTGATCTGCTGCCAAGCGCCTGGGGGAGCCACACCAACCTGAGCCGGGCCAGCGTGCATCACTTTGCCATCGGCTGGGGCAACCACGCAGTCGGGATCAGCCGCCAGTTGCGCGGCACCTTCTGGGGTGTCTGGCCTGCGGACGGGGTCGCGGAAGAAGGCGGC
Organism: uncultured Marmoricola sp.; assembly: GCA_937868455.1. GTDB lineage: Bacteria > Actinomycetota > Actinomycetes > Propionibacteriales > Nocardioidaceae > Marmoricola. The sequence continues at coordinate 9,021 of CALMMO010000359.1, read as the reverse complement.
GACACCCACGGGCAGCAATGCCAGTGCGGCTGCAGTGCGGCGGTGGCCGGTGAACAATGCGAGTGCGGCGGGGATGGCGGCAACCAGGGATGCCGGGCCGGCCTCGCGATCGAGTGCGGACATGGGGGTCAGCCTAGGGGAGAGCAGGTCAATCGTTGTCGTTGCCCGCAGAGTGTTCTGCGGCACGTACGGCTGGGTTAAGTGTCAAGCCGACCGCGCGGGAGACCACGAGTGCGACGTACATCAGTCCAGTGACTTGCTCAAGCATGACTACCGCGCGGGCATGCCCCAAAACTGGCGTCACATCGGATAGGCCGGTGCTCGTGAGCACGGTGAAGGACAAGAACAACAACTCCATCCACGACCGTGGCTCTGCAGGGTTCGCATAGGCAGTGAATGACCCTGGCGCCAAGATCTGAACTACGCCGTAAACATAAGCGAAGAACCATGCGACCACCGTGAATGCGGCCCCCACGGCAAACAACTCATCCGCGGTGATGCGGGTGTCGGCGAGCAAGTAGCGGAGCATCGCGTAAGCGGTGTAGGCGTAGAACGCCGCGTGCAAGATGCCTGAGACCAGGTGGATGTCGGAGTTATGCGGCCACATCCCCTCAAGGATCGTGAGTACGACGACAGGTACGCCGAGCAAACCTGCAACCCAGGTGAGAGCTGGACTTGCTCGCACCGCCCACACGGCAACCCCGAGCACGACGACACCGAGCACCCCAAAAGCAGCGCGCCCGACCGCAGTGTCCTCCATGAACGGATAGGCCATCACGCTGAGTAACTGGACTCCCAGCAAGATGGCGGATGGGTGCTTAGTGACCCGGGCAAAGGCGTTCACAGATGGAACCGTAGCGGGCGCTCGCAGCGCAAACCCCGCCGTCAGAAAAAACGCGTAGCTGCTTCACCGGAGCCGGTAGAACCAACTGCCCTCAAACTCGCGGTCGAGCGTCTCTTGTGACTCGAAGCTGCTGCCCTCAAAGAGTTCGTTCACGCCAGATTGTTGAGCCACCGCCCGGAAACTGCGATCGATGGTGTGATCGGTGCCCAAGGCATCGCGTTCTGTGTCGGACTCGGTACCTAGCCAAACCCAAAACTTGAACGGTTCGCTGAAGGCGATGACGTACTCGACTCGGTTGACGCCTTGGGCTTCAAACTCGCCCAGGATTGCCTGCTTCAAGCTGGCAAGTGCCACCCAGTTGGGTTGGGAGTCGGTCTCACCAGCCACGCGCCCGCCACTCCGGCAGCGACGCGCGCTCGGCCCCCAGCGTCGAGTCGTTGCCGTGGCCGGGGTAAAACCAGGTGTCGTCGGGCAAGGTGCCAAAGATCTTGGTTTCTACGTCATCGATGAGTTGGACGAAGGCCTCTTTGTCTCCGAAGGTGTTGCCCACGCCGCCGGGGAAGAGTGAGTCGCCGGTCCACAGGTGGTGATGCCCATGCGGGTCGGCGTACACCAAGGCGATCGATCCAGGAGTGTGGCCTTGGATGTGGATCACGCGAAGTTCACAGCAACCCACGTGCACGATGTCCCCATCGCCTAGTGGCCGGTCGATTGCTACGCCGGTCTGCTCGGTGATGGCCTCGGCATCGAGGGCACCCGCCACGGTTTCGGCATCAGTGGCGTTGACGACCTCAGCCAGTGCCCGGTGGTGATCCCAGTGCTGGTGGGTGGTGATGACGGTGGTGAGGCCGGACTTGCCGACGGACTTCATCACCGTGGGTGCGTCATCGGCGGCATCAATGAGCACCTGATCGCCGGTGCTGGTGCAGGTCAGCAAGTAGATGTTGTTCGACATCTGGTCATCGACCGCAAACTTGGTGATGGTCAGATCCTGCAGTTCTCGCACCTGGGCGCTGCCGCCAGGAATCACGTTGCCGGTGTAAGCCATGGTGGGGATCGTACGGCGCACAGGCCCGGAAAGGACACGGGGTAAGTTTGGTTGGTAGCCCTGGGCGTGTAACGAACGCATGTTCGATTCAATGCTTTAGGCTTCACTGAGCCCAGCGAAGCGCTGGATGCCTGCAGAAGACGAGCCTTAGAGAGTCGAACACCAGTGGCTGACAAACTCATCATCCGCGGCGCACGCGAACACAACCTCAAAGACGTGTCGTTGGAGTTGCCGCGCGACTCGCTCATCGTGTTCACCGGGTTGTCAGGTTCGGGCAAATCGAGTCTGGCATTCGACACCATCTTCGCCGAGGGCCAGCGGCGGTACGTCGAGTCGCTCTCGGCCTATGCACGCCAGTTCCTGGGGCAGATGGACAAGCCAGATGTGGACTTCATCGAGGGCCTTTCTCCTGCGGTGTCCATCGACCAGAAGTCAACGAGCAAGAACCCTCGCTCGACGGTCGGCACCATCACCGAGGTCTATGACTACCTGCGGTTGCTCTACGCACGCGCCGGACGACCGCACTGCCCCGAGTGTGGATCGCCCATCGAACGCCAGACCCCGCAGCAGATTGTCGACCGCATCTTGCAGTACCCCGAGAGCACTCGCTTTCAAGTGCTGGCTCCGGTCATCCGCGGGCGCAAGGGCGAATATCTGGAGTTGTTCCGGCAACTGCAAACGCAGGGCTACTCCAGGGTCCGCGTCAACGGGGAGACTCACACGCTCGATGACCCGCCCAAGCTCGATAAGCAGAAGAAGCACACGATCGAGGTCGTCATCGATCGGCTTTCAGCGAAGGCATCGTCCAAACGACGACTCACTGACTCTGTCGAGACTGCGCTGACGTTGGCTGGTGGGCTCGTCGTCTTCGATTTCGTCGACGTACCCGAAGGTGAGGCGGGGCGTGAGGCGAAGTTCTCCGAAAAGATGGCGTGCCCCAACGAGCACACCCTCGACACCGACGAACTCGAACCTCGCAGCTTTTCGTTCAACTCACCTTTCGGCGCGTGCCCGCAGTGTCACGGTCTGGGCACTCGCATGGAGGTGGATCCCGAACTCGTCATCGCCAACCCCGAGGCCACCTTGCGCGAAGGTGCGATCCAGCCATGGACCAGTGCGCAAGTCAGCGAATACTTCACCCGGTTGCTGGACGCGCTCGGTCACGAACTTGGGTTCGACATCGACACCCCATGGCGCGACCTCAATGCACGGCATCAATTTGCGGTGATGCACGGCGTCGGCACCAAGGTGCATGTGCGGCACAAGAACCGCTATGGCCGCGAGCGGTCTTACTACACGCAATTTGAAGGCGTGATTCCCTACATCGAGCGTCGCCACCGCGAAGCGGAGTCTGACACCTCTCGCGAGCGCTTCGAGGGCTTCATGCGTGAAGTGCCTTGCCCTTCCTGCAACGGTTCGCGGCTCAAAGCTGTGTCGCGCTCGGTCACGATGGGCGGTCGCAACATTGCCGAAGTGTGCTCAATGTCGATCAGCGAAACCGCAGACTTCCTGAGCACCCTTGAGCTGACCCCACGTGAGAAGCAGATTGCCGAGCGTGTGCTCAAGGAGATTTTGGAGCGGCTCAACTTCCTTCTCGATGTCGGTTTGGACTACCTCTCGCTCAACCGCCCCAGCGGGTCGCTGTCGGGCGGCGAAGCCCAACGCATCCGCTTGGCCACCCAAATCGGGGCCGGTCTGGTTGGCGTGCTCTATGTGCTCGACGAGCCTTCTATCGGCCTGCACCAGCGTGACAATCAGCGCTTGATTGAAACCCTGGTTCGGCTCAAGAACCTGGGCAACACCCTGATCGTGGTCGAGCATGACGAAGACACCATTCGCATGGCCGACTGGGTGGTCGACATTGGTCCAGGCGCTGGCGAACACGGCGGTGAGGTGGTCTACGCCGGGCCGGTGAAGGGATTGCTAGCGCACCCCGACTCTCAAACTGGCCTATACCTCTCGGGTCGTCGTCAGATCCCGTTGCCCGCCGTACGTCGACCGCGCGATCCCGCACGAGCATTGACCGTGCATGGCGCCAAAGAGAACAACCTGCGCAACATTGATGTGTCGTTCCCGCTGGGCCTGTTTGTCGCGGTGACTGGAGTCAGTGGCAGCGGGAAGTCGACGCTGGTGAACGACATTCTCTACACCTCATTGGCCAAAGAGATTTACAACGCTCGCACCGTGCCTGGGCGCCACACGAAGATCACCGGCCTCGAGCATGTCGACAAGGTGATCCATGTCGACCAGTCACCGATCGGTCGCACCCCGCGCAGCAACCCAGCCACTTACACCGGCGTCTTCGACCACATCCGCAAACTCTTTGCCTCCACTCCCGAGGCCAAGATGCGTGGCTATTTGCAGGGCAGGTTCTCCTTCAATGTCAAAGGCGGGCGCTGCGAAGCCTGCTCTGGTGACGGCACGATCAAGATCGAGATGAACTTCCTCCCTGACGTCTACGTGCCGTGCGAGGTGTGCCACGGCGCGAGGTACAACCGCGAGACTCTCGAGGTCCACTACAAAGGCAAGACAATCGCTGAAGTGCTCGACATGCCTATCGAAGAGGCAGTCGACTTCTTTGCCGCTATCCCGGCCATCGCGCGACACATGCAAACTCTGGTGGAAGTCGGATTGGGATACGTCCGATTGGGCCAACCCGCGACCACGCTTTCTGGTGGGGAAGCCCAGCGGGTCAAGCTCAGCTCTGAACTCCAGAAACGCTCAACTGGACGCACTGTCTATGTGCTTGATGAGCCGACCACCGGCTTGCACTTTGAGGACATTCGCAAGTTGCTCGTCGTACTCGGACGCCTGGCTGACCAGGGAAACACGGTGTTGGTGATCGAACACAACCTCGATGTCGTCAAGACCGCTGACTGGATCATCGACATGGGCCCCTCGGGTGGCAGCCGCGGCGGCATGGTGGTGGCAGAAGGCACCCCCGAGCAGATCGCCCAAACGGACGAAAGCGCAACCGGACAATTTCTGAAGCCGTTGCTTATTCGCACCTAGGTGGATGTATCAGGTGGCTGCTGACTGGCTCCTAGCTGACATCGCACCTCAGCGTGAGGTGGGCATTCGAAGTGGATGCCGCGATCTCTTCAAGGAGTCTGCTCATGCGCAAGTCAGTTTTCGGTTCAGTTCGAAATGCGATGCGAGACATTCGCGTCGTTGCTGCCTCGGTCATCATCTCGGTAGGCCTGATTGGGGCGCCGGTCGCCTCGGCTACCTTGTCTGCCGCACACCCCGCTGACCGCTCTGGTCTGCCTGCCAACAAGGTAATGAAGGGTGAATTCGCTCTTGGCGGTGGCCCGTCAGCTTGGGACATTGACGACATCAAGTTGCCCAAGAAGATGAAGTACCCCATCGCAGGGTTCCGCTACCAGTACATCGCCCCCGGTGGCCCTTACACGGCCCAGTGCCCCGGCGTTGGCCAGGTGAACCCTCAAGGCTTTGTCTGTGTCTACGTGCGTTACGCCAACTACAACGGCGGCACGCCCAATTTCCAGCTGGTGAATCCAATGACGGGCGGCTTCGGCGTCGGCAATTCACGCATGGTGTTCTTGTTGAAGGGCAATGGCGGAAGTGCCACCTTCGTCGTCGGTTCATGGGCTGTGCGCACTGGCGATGCATCCACTGCCCGCCAGTCAGGTGGATCAGGCAAGGCGGGGTCGGTCAAGTAGCCCACGTTGGACATGGGTGGGGTCGAGCGATCGCTCGGCCCCACTTGTCTTGTCCGAAGGCTATTGAGGAATGTGCTCTGGGCGTAGTTTTCGCCTGGCAATTTCTCAAGCTCTTGCGTGTTCGCACCTAGGTGGATGTATCAGGCGGCTGCTGACCGGCTCCTAGCTGACATCGCACCTCAGCGTGAGGTGGGCATTCGAAGTGGATGCCGCGATCTCTTCTAGGAGTTTGATCATGCGCAAGTCAGTTTTCGGTTCAGTTCGAAATGCGATGCGAGATATTCGCGTCGTTGCTGCCTCGGTCATCATCTCGGTGGGCCTGATTGGGGCTCCGGTCGCTTCGGCTACATTGTCTGCCGCGCACCAGGCTGACCGCTCTGGTCTGCCTGCCAACAAGGTGATGAAGGGTGAATTCGCTCTTGGCGGTGGCCCGTCAGCTTGGGACGTTGACGACATCAAGTTGCCTAAGACGATGAAGTACCGCATTAGCGGAGACCGCTACCAGTACATCGCCCCCGGTGGCCCTTACACGGCCCAGTGCCCCGGCGTTGGCCAGGTGAACCCTCAAGGCTTTGTCTGTGTCTACGTGCGTTACGCCAACTACAACGGCGGCACGCCCAATTTCCAGCTGGTGAATCCAATGACGGGCGGCTTCGGCGTCGGCAATTCACGCATGGTGTTCTTGTTGAAGGGCAATGGCGGAAGTGCCACCTTCGTCGTCGGTTCATGGGCTGTGCGCACTGGCGATGCATCCACTGCCCGCCAGTCAGGTGGATCAGGCAAGGCGGGGTCGGTCAAGTAACTGGCGTCGCACAAGGTGGGGTCGAGCGTCTACTCGGCCCCACCCTCTTTTGACCCAAACGGTGTTCAGGAACGAATTCTGGAGGTAGTTTGCGCTTGAGTTGGGGTTGAATAGCGGCATCCAGGAGAGAAATCGGGGCCTGCGCTATGGAGCAGCACACAAACATCGGCTTTCGCAACGCGTTGCGCGACTTTCGAGTGATCGTCGCATCAGTGATCATTTCGGTCGGGCTGATCGGCGGGCCAGTCGTCTCAGCGTCTCTGTCTTCGGCACACCCGAACTCCAGGGGCGCGCTTGGCCCCAACAGAGTCTTGCGTGGGGAGTTTGCGCTCGGAGGCGGCGCTGCCGCCTGGGACGTTCAAAGCATCAAATTGCCGCGAAAGATGAAGTATGCCATCCGGGACCACCGCACGTCGGTGATCGATGAGGGCGCGCCGTACACCACCCAATGTCCTGGTGTCGGTCAAGTGACGCAAACCGGCTGGTTGTGCATCTATGTCCACCATGCTGATTACAGCGGAGGGGGCCGCGAATACCGCGTGCTTAACCCTGTCACTGGTCTGGCTGGAGTTGGCAACTCGCGCATGATCTTGATGCTCACCTCAACGAACAGTTCGAAGACTTACGTCATGGGCTCATGGGCACTTCGCACGGGCGATGCATCCACTGCGCCTTAGTTGCTGGAGCGCGGTGCGAGCACGGTTCATGTCGCTTCAAGGGACTGCTCCCCACCCAGCGGTCCCTTGAGCCGGCTAGGGCTGCCCAGCTCGGGTTGGACGCCAGGTTTAGGGTCGGCGCATGACACATCCACAAATCCCTACCAGACGGATTGTTTTCCAAGGCGCCCTTGGTTGTGCAGTGCTCGCACTCTCAGGTTGTGGCACGAGCCAGACGCCTCAGGACTCGGGGAAGACCCCGGCGTCAAAGTCAGTCACACTCGGGAGCGCCTCAGAGGTGCCGGTTGGTGGGGGCGTGATTTACACCGATGCCAAGGTGATCGTGACCCAGCCAACCAAGGGCACCTTCTTGGCATTTTCAGCGCTGTGCACTCACCAGGGATTTGCTATCAACAAGATTGCTGATGGGGTCATGACCTGTCCGCTGCACGGTAGCCAGTTCTCAGTCGCAGACGGTGCTGCGGTCAAAGGTCCCGCCACCAGCGCGCTTGGCAAGGTTGATCTGAAGGTGGATGGGGATTCGCTTATTGTGACCCTGTGACCCAGGACCTGAGTTTTCGACCCAAACCCGGGTCGATTCCCACCGATCCTGGTGTCTACCGGTTTCGTGATGCGCAGCGCCGGGTGATTTACGTCGGTAAAGCTAAGAACCTTCGGTCCAGGCTTTCGTCGTACTTCCAAGACATCGGGGGACTGCATCCGCGGACCGCAACGATGGTGACCACGGCTGCCTCCGTTGACTGGACTGTGGTGGCGACGGAGGTCGAGGCGCTGCAACTGGAGTACTCCTGGATCAAGGAGTTCGACCCGCGATTCAATGTCAAATACCGCGACGACAAGTCCTATCCGTGGCTAGCTGTCACTGTTGGCGATGAATTCCCCACGGTGCACGTGGGCAGGGGAGCCAAACGCAAAGGCACGAGGTACTTCGGGCCCTATAGCCACGCATGGGCGATCCGCGAGACAGTCGATCAGTTGCTGCGGGTCTTCCCGATGCGCTCCTGCAGCAACGGAGTCTTCAAGCGAGCCACGCAAGTCGATCGGCCCTGTTTGTTGGGCTACATCGACAAGTGCAGTGCTCCCTGCGTCGGTCGGGTGAGCGCAGCAGAACACCGTGCGATTGTTGAAGACTTCTGCGATTTCGTCGCCGGCAACACCTCCGCCTTCGTCAAGCGCCTGCAAAAGCAGATGTACGCCGCGTCGGAAGCGCTCGATTTCGAGAAGGCGGCTCGGCTGCGCGACGATCTCGGCGCTCTGAACAAGGCACTAGAAAAGCAAGCCATTGTGTTTGGCGATGGCACCGATGCTGACGTGCTCGCCCTGGCTGAAGATCCCCTTGAGGTCGCGGTGCAGGTGTTCTATGTGCGAGGTGGGCGGGTCAAGGGGCAACGCGGCTGGGTTGCCGATCGGGTCGAAGACAGTGACACCCCGGCGCTGGTGGGTGACTTTCTCTTGCAGTTGTACGCAGGAGAGGACAATCAGGCCATCCCGCGAGAGATTCTGGTCCCGGCACTTCCCGACGACTCTGCAGTGCTGTCCCAGTTGCTCAGCGAGGCCCGGGGAAGCAAGGTCGCAATCAAGGTTCCCAAGCGCGGCGACAAGCGCACGCTGCAAGAGACCGTGGCCGCCAACGCGAAGCAGTCGCTTGCGTTGCACAAGACCAAGCGAGCAAGTGACCTCACCACGCGCAACATCGCGCTCGATGAGATCCGGGAAGCGCTAGAACTTCCGACAACGCCGTTGCGGATTGAGTGTTACGACGTCTCGAACCTGCAGGGCACCGAAGTGGTGGCCTCCATGGTGGTCTTTGAGGACGGTCTAGCCCGCAAGAGCGAGTATCGCCGGTTCGTCATCCGAGGTGTCGAAGGCCAAAACGATGTGGCTTCAATGCATGAAGTCATCACGCGCCGGTTCAAGCGCATGCTCGATGAGCGTGGTGATCTGGCCCACCCGATGTTGATTGATCC
>CALMMO010000358.1 GCA_937868455.1 uncultured Marmoricola sp. | reverse complement strand
GAGAACTCGGGTACTTAACCTGGGATTTCGACACTAGATTTGGGGCATGAAACGCGCGCTCCTCGTGGTCGATGTTCAAAACGATTTCTGTGAAGGTGGATCGTTGCCCGTGACGGGCGGAGCCCGAGTTGCGGCAGACATTGGTGCGTTGTTGCACGAGTGGAGCACGGGTGGGCCTTCGGCCCCTGAGTACGACGTCGTGGTGGCCACCAAAGACCATCACCTCGACCCAGGCGAGCACTGGGCGGCTCAACCCGATTTCGCGAACTCGTGGCCAGTGCACTGCAAGGTCGGCACTGACGGGGAGGCGTTCCACCCCAACCTTGATCCTCAACCCTTCGACGCGGTGTTCTTCAAGGGAGCCCATGAGGCGGCCTACTCCGGCTTCGAGGGTGCCACTGCCGACGGCGAAGGGCTCACCCAGTGGCTGCGCCGCCACGAGGTGACCAGCGTTGATGTGTGCGGACTGGCCACCGACTACTGCGTGCGTGCCACGGCCCTAGATGCCAAGGCAGCCGGGTTCGAGACACGCTTCATCTCACGTCTGAGCGCCGGGGTTGCTCCTGAGACCACGGCTGCTGCACTCGACGACTTCGCTGCAGCCGGGGTCACCATCAGCTAACGACCCTCAAAGACCGGTCGGCGCTTCTGGGCGAAGGCCTGCATGCCCTCGGCGGCGTCGTGGGTTGAGAACAACGCACTTTGGGCGCTGCGCTCGCGTTCAAGAGCCTGGTCGACCTGGGCCAACGAGGTCGCGTTAATGAGTTTCTTGGTGGCCGCGAACGCTAACGGAGCGCCCTGGGATAGTCGATGAGTGAGCTTGGCAAGGGCGTCGTCGTACTCCCCGTCGGGCACGACGTGGCTGATCAGACCAGCCTTCGCCGCCTCGCGAGCAGTCATGGGTTCGGCTAGCAGCGCCATCCGCATTGCCTTGGCCCGTCCCACTGAGGCGGCAAGTGTGGCCGAGGTGCCGCCATCACAGGTGAGCCCAATGCGACCAAAGGCCAACAAGAACATCGCCGACTCCCGAGCGATCTGAAGATCGCATGCGATGGCCAGTGAGCAGCCCACGCCGGCCGCAATGCCATTGACCCCAGCCAGCACGGGCTTGTCTAGGCGAAGAACCGCTCGAATGAGCCGATTGGCCCGGTCCATGGCAGTGACGTCGAAGTGTTCGATGGGGTTCTCCCCCACCAACGCCGCGCCCGCGCTGAATGCGCCCTCGCTGCCGGTGATCACGACAACCCGCACGTCGTCGCGGCCGACTGCTTCCTCAAGTTCGTGGGTGCACGCCTCGACCATGGTCGGAGTCATGGCGTTCAGTGTCTGAGGAGAGTTGAACTGGAGCGTGAGCACTCCTTGGTCATGCGACACCACAAAATCGCTCATGCAAGCGACGTTAGCTGGGGTTATGCGCTGTGGCGACCACCGGCCGATCAAAGACAGCTCGACGAGCTGCCCGGCGCAGCGTGGCCAACACTGCAGGCCCCACTAGAACGATGAGCACCACGTTGGTGATCGCTCGACCAATGTCCCAGCCCAGTGAGGTGGTGAAGCTAAAGATCAAGAACCGATGCAGGTTCTCCAATATGGGCGCGCCAGCGATGTAGCTCAATTCGGTCTGGGGGCCGATCGCATAGGGCCAAAACGACAGGTTCATTGCTAGTCCGTAGGCCAGACCGGCAAAGGCGCCGTACGCCGCCAATAAGCCAATCTCCCAACGACCCCGAAGTCTGGGCAGCATCCCAGCGCCTAACCCCACCCAGGCTGATCCGAGCATTTGGTACGGCAACCACGGTCCGACACCGCCCGTGATCAGTGCCGAGGCGAAGAGGGTGACGGCACCAAGCACGAAACCAAACCCAGGCCCGAAGACTCGGCCCGCCAGCACCAGCAAGAAGAAGACTGTCTCGAACCCAGCAGTGCCCGCCCCGAGGGGGCGCAAGGCAGCACCGACGGCGGAGAGCACGCCCAACATTGCGACAGCTTTGGGGTCAAGCCCGCCCTCAGAAATCTCAAAGAGCACCACGGCCAACACCAACGGCAAAAAGGCAGCGAAGACAAGCGGAGCCATGCCGTCCTCCCCGAGCTCCGATTGGGCCGAGGCCAGCAGGGGCCACCCGAAAGCGAGCACCCCACTGAGCGAGGCCAGCGCGAGTGCGAGGGTTGATCGCGGTCGCAACCGCACCGCGCTAGTCACCGGTGGCCTCGGCGACGCTCAGATAGCCATGACCCAGGATCTTGGCGACTTGGGGTGCGTAGGCCGGAGATGAGACCACCACCTCACGCGTGGGACCTGACTCAACGATCTCCCCTTGGGCCATGATGGCCACCCGATCGGCCACTAAGGCCACAAATTCGACATCGTGAGTCGAGAGCAACACTGCGGTCGTGGTGAGCCGCTTGAGTTGCCTCACCAAGGCAGCCTTCGCGGTGTAGTCCAGCCCACGGGTGGGTTCATCAAGCAGCAGCACCTGCGGCGAAGTAGCCAGTTGGATCGCCAGAACTAGCGCTAGCCGCTGTCCCTCCGAGAGATCACGAGGATGGGAGTCATCGCTGACCGCCGGCACCAAGGTGTCGAGCAGACTCCGTGTCGTGCCCGGCGCGACTCCCGCTTCGGTGTCTGAGACGGTGCACTCTTGGGCGACCGTGGGTAGGTAAAGCAAGTCGCCTGGAGTTTGGGGCACCAACCCCACAAGCCCCCGGCGCTGCGCAACAGGCAGGTCGTGGGGGTCAAGGCCATCCACAGTGACGGCACCTCGCGAGCGGGGGCCACTGCCCTGCAAGGCCCACAGCAGCGAGGACTTGCCTGAGCCGTTGCGCCCCATCAGCGCAGTGACCGATCCACGCTGCAGTTCCAAGTCAACGGAGTCGACCGCCGTCAGCGCGCCATAACGAACGCTGAGGTTGGTCGCACGCAAGGCGACGTCTCCGTTCGGTGAGCTTGAGGCTGGGCGAGCGTCCAGATGCAGGCCACGAGCCTGACGCTTCGCATCGCGAACGTTGAGCGGCAACGGTTGCCAGCCGAACGCTCGGCCCAGTTCAATCACGGGCGGCGCGACCGTGGAGTCGACCATCACCTCGGCCGGGGACCCCACTGTGACTCGACCTTGGTCTAGATGGATGACCTGGTCGGCGTACTGCAACACCCGCTCGATGCGGTGCTCGGCGACAATCACGGTCACGCCTAGGTCATGGACCAACCGGGTGATGGTGGCCAGCACCTCTTCGGCGCCCGTCGGGTCGAGGGCAGAGGTCGGTTCATCGAGCACGAGAACGCTGGGATGCGGTGTGAGCACCGAGCCAATCGCGACCCGCTGCTGCTGCCCACCGGAGAGTTCACGCAGTGGTCGATCGCGCAGATCAGCAATGCCGAGTACGTCGAGGATCTCTTCAACCCTGCGCCGCATGGTGTCGCCAGGCAAACCCAACTGCTCCATGCCATAGGCCAACTCTTCCTCGACTGTGTCAGTGACAAATCCCGCCAAGGGATCCTGGCCCACCACGCCGACCACAGTGGCGAGTTCGCGAGGACGATGAGTGGCCGTGTCGAGACCACTGACCGTGACGCGACCCTCCAGACGTCCTCCGGTGAAGTGCGGCACCACACCGTTGATCGCTCCTAGCAACGTGCTCTTGCCGCTGCCCGTGCGCCCAACCACGAGCGCGAGCTCGCCTTGGTCGATGCTGAAGGTGACATCGCGTAGGACGGCGTCGTCATCGCCGTAGGCAACACTGACTCGCTCGAACTCCACTGCGTGGCTCATGGCGCCTTCGCTTTCGGGGCAGGAGGAATCGCGGCTGGCAAGGCGGCCACCAAAATCCCCAGCAAGACTGGCAGGCCCACTGCGGGCCACCCCAACGGCTGCAGGGGCTGAGTCAGCGATGCTGGATCGCCGGCTCTGGTCCACATCATCGCCACCGCAGTCACCACGGCACAACCCACGATGAGGGCGTCAATTGGCCCCCAGCGATCAGGGCGGTAGGTCGAAACCCGCACCGACTTGCCACCGCCCACGAGCCCGATCACCGAGGCAAGCACCCCTGCGACGAGCACGCCGCTGCCGGTCCACCAGGTGGCCTGCCCGGGGTTCAGCAGCCCGAAGAGCCCCCATGCCGTCAGGAGCAAGCCCCCCAACGTCAACACCGCGACCCACCTCGGTCGAGCGACCCCGTGGTGCCCGCCATAGCCTCGACTCTCCATCGCCGAAGCCAGCATCAGCGAACGATCCAACGTGTCTTGCAGCACCGGGATCGCCACCTTGGGCAGCACCTTGAGCCCGCGGGCAGCATCACCACGCAATTGCCGTGCCCGCATCACCCGTTGCACCGATTCGGCCAACTGGGGCGCGACACTGATGGCGACCACGACGGCGGTGCCGATCTCGTGCAAGGCCCTCGGGAACGCCCTCAACAGACGCTTGGGGTTAGCCAACGCATTGGCCGCGCCCACCGCCAGGATGAGTACGGCGAGCCGAAGCCCCAACAGCACCGCGTTGAGCAGACCCTCGAGGTAAACCGTTCCCCCGACTTGGATGCCTGCAGCCCACGTGGGCAGAGCCACGGTTGGTAGCCAGAACAACGTGATGTCGCCGTACTTCAAACCGATGAGGAGATGAAAGATCACTCGCATCACGATGACTAACGCGCCTAACCAGACATAGAGCTTGAACGAGCGTCCCCACACTGTGTTGGTGTGATGCGCGGCGACCACGATCGAGATCACAGCAGCCAGCAGCCCCAAGAGGGCGGGGTTGGTCGTCAGGCTCGCTGAGATCGCGAGCCCGATCGCCCAGCCCCACCAGGCCATGGGGTGCACCGTGCGCATCGTGGGGCTACTGCTCCCTGCGACGACGCCAGATCAAGCCCGCAAAGCCCAGAAGTGCGAGCGTTGCCCCGCCGGCTGCCCACAGCTTGCCGGAGCCGGCTGGGGTGGGTTGCTCGATTGGTGAGGCAGGGGGCGCGGCCTGCACGGTGGGAGTTGGCGTAGGCGTGGCAGACAGCGTCGGCGTCGGCTTCGGCTTTGGTTTCGGCTTGGCTGTTGGCGCGGCCGAGGCCGTCGGCGAAGGTGTCAGCGTGGGCGTCGGCTTCGGCTTGGGAGTCGGCTTCGGCTTCGGGGTTGGTTTGGGGGTCGGGGTCGACTCGCCCGGAGGAGCCATGGCCGGAGCCGCTCCACCACCAAAGCGCCAGCCTTCGACTGAGCCCGGGGCAGGGTTGTAGCTGCCGGCACCCACACTGGAGTACTTCCACGAGCCGCCCGGTTGGGCGTGGAAGTAGGCCCAGTAATTGGGTTTCATGCAGTCGAGGTCACCTGGGGCGCCGTCGATGGTGCACACAAATCCAGGCTGACCTTGGGCAAAGGTGTAATTGAAGCCAGCGCCCTTCAAAGCGGCCAACCCTGAACTGGGATCACCAGATGCACACCCCGTGTTGATCGAACCACTAGGGAACTGCACGACCACGGTGACGCCAGCACATGCACCTGCTGACGCCGGGGTTACCGGCGTCAGCAGGGCAGCAAGCAGTGCTAGTGCTGCGAAACGAGTCAGCACGATTGCTTAGGCATCCCAGCAACAGCGTTGGCGTTGCTGATGCGGAAGATCGCAATCTTGGCCAGTCCGAGCGCGGCCTGAGTGGAAGCGCGACGGTCTTGGTCAGTGGCCACGGCCGCGGCACCTTGGCTCTTGGCCTCGGCATAGCGTGCCTTGTCGTAGGCGATCAGACCGCGCATGGGCGCCGGGAAGCCGCAGCCGAAGCGAGTGACCGTCAAGAAGCGGCGAGCCTTGGCTGCCGCGGTGTACTTGCCAGCGGTGTAGAGGCTCAGTGCAGCCAGGCCTGTGGTGTTGGCGTTCGGGATCTCACCAGGGCCGCCCTTCACACCGCCACCGCTGTTTTGCAGGCTGATCAGGTACTTCGCGGCTTTGGAGATACGAGCGGAGCGGTCGGCGTTGCTCGGCGTGGCAGCTAGGCCCTGGATCGCGATCGCGGTCGCGTCTGGGTCAGCCTTGGTGTTGTCTGAACAAGCAGTGTCGGCCTCTTGCTCGCGGAAGCCGCCGTTGGGGCACTGCTGCAGTTTGAGGAAACCGATTGAATTCTTCGACTGGGCGACGCCAGCCTTCTTCAGCGCGATCAGTGCGAACGACTGCGAGAACGTGTTGGAGTAGTCACCCCATGAACTCTTGTCGCTGAAGCGACCAGAGGAAGTTTCAAGACCTTGGAGCTGGGTCAACAAGTTCACGTCCGCGACGGTGTTTCCATGACCCTGCGCACGCGAGACAACCAGCCCCTTGGCGGTGGCTCCGGCGTAGGCGTCTGGGGAGTAGCCGACGTAGTCAGCAAGGTGGTCGCGCACGTAGTCAGCGGCCAAGTTGCCTTCGGCCTTCGCAACGCCAGTGGCGTCCAGGGCCAGCACCCCGTCAAGGGTGAGGCCGTAGTCGGCGTACAACGTGCCGCCGTAGTCGACGGAGTAGTGGTGGCCGCCGTCGGCCAGTTGAGCGGCCAGCGCGCTGCCGGTCCAGTCTTCTGAGCCTGCAAAGGCGGCTGGACCCGCCAGGGTGAGAGTGAGCGCGCCAACAATGGCGGCAATTGAAGTGGTAATACGCAAGGTGGTGCCTTCCTAGGGTGCGGTTCGTGACGACACCCAGGCCCAACACCCGGGCCCCGTCCCGTTGACCTCGACGGTGAAATGGAGCCGCTGTGAGTGCTGGGCATTCCGACTTGTCACGTTGGGTGACCTACGGCTGCGGGACAGTGCCGGACTTGGACCGGCTTCCCCCAGGCTCACTTGTGAGGCAATTGCCTCACCTGGAGAAACCTAACACGACTAAGCGCCCCATTTAGCAGCCAACGTGCTCGTCACATTGAGGTTGCGCACCGTGGCAACGCCGACGACCTTTTCGATCATTGGCAGTGTCGTCTTGGCCTCATGAAACGACTTGTTCAGCAACAAGTGGACCGCACGCAAACCTGGGACAACGACTTCGCCCTCACGGCTGAGCGCAGTCACTGATTCGGGCTCGCTGATGGCCTGTGCGGTGATCGCTATGTAGTGCGAGGTCGGGCCATGCTGGTCGCTTAGTTGGCGGGCTTCGCGGGCCACCTGGCTGAGTTCCTCGGGGCTCAGTAGCACCACCGGCACCTCAAATCCACGATCGGCGAGCATCACGTTCTCCAGTGCTTGGGTGAGTTCGACCCGGTCGGTCAGCGTCGAGTCGAGCACGACATTGCCGGTCTGAATGTGGGTCTGCACACCGGTGAAACCAGCCGCCCCCAAGGCCTCTCTCAACTGGGCCATCGGGTATTGCCGCTTGCCGACGTTCACTGCGCGCAGCAGCGCGATCCAGGTAGCCATGGGTTGATCCTGCCCCGCCACCTCATCAGGGTCCATCCGAAATTCGGTGGCGGGTGCCCGATGACTCACCTATGGTTCACCACTGCGAGATCAGCGGCCGGTGAGGTTGTACCAGAGCCGGTCCCGCGCGTCGTACCTCGCTGATTGCTATGGCACAGGTCTTTGGAACCTGCGGTTCGACTCCGCTCACCAGCGTCGGTGATCGCTCACGCTCCCTCGGGAGGCGAGAACGAAGGCTTTGCGGTGCGCTCGGTCAGGACCGACGAGCGACACCCCGCAATCGGGCTCGGTGGACGATCACCGGCGCACCCACAACTTCATCACCAACACATCGGCACACACAAACACGAAAGGAGTTGCCGTTATGTTCAGGTTCATTGTCGTTCACCCGTGGGAGCGGGTGCTTCGCTACTCCGCCTCAGGCCCGGTCAAGGTGCTTGGTCCTGGTCGACACTGGCGCACCCTTAGCGCACGCGATGTGCGCGTCGACCTTCGGTCGCAGCAACTCCACGTTGCCACCCAGGAGGTCTTGTCTGCCGACATGATCACCCTGCGGGTTTCGGCGGTGCTGAGCTACCGCATCGTTGACCCGGTGCGGTTCACCGAGATGGCCATCGACCCGATGGGTGAGATCTATGTTGCCGCCCAGGACGCACTGCGGGCGGCGCTGGCTGGGGTCAACGCTGAGGACGCCACTGGATCGGCACGTGCTGCTATTGGCGAGCACGTGTTCGTGTCGACCCGCTCTGCGGGTGAGCAGTACGGCGTCGAGGTGGTCGCCGCCAACGTCAAGGACGTGGTGCTGCCTTCGGAGTTGCGTTACGCCTACTCCGAGGTGGCCACGGCCCGACAGCGCTCCTTGGCCAAGTTGGAGGAGGCGCGCTCGGAGACTGCAGCGCTTCGGTCGTTGACTAACGGCGCGAAGTTGCTGGAGGACCACCCAGCACTTGCTCAGCTGAAGTTGATGCAGGCGTTGCCTATGGGCGCGACGGTCAAGCTGACGTTAGAGAAGTAAAAGCGAAGACGGGCTCTGCACCTCAGTGCGGAGCCCGTCTTTGTTGTGAAGGGTTACGGAAGGCCGACCTCTGAGGGGCGGTGACGCCCCATGGTCGCGAACGCTTCAGGCTCACGACTGCGAAGCAGGTGCGCTGAAATCGCGCCCACCGCGCCGAACACCACGATCAGGAGTGGCAAGCCCCAACGCAGGCCGAAAGCCTCGGTGCCAACCAAGAAGCCGAACTGGGCGACGGCGTAGACGCCGATGGCTGCCAAGCCGACGAACCCGATCAGAGGTGCGATGAGGGTCTTCCACGGGCTGGTCTCAAGGCCCTTGTTGCGAGCAAAGAAGAGCAGCACGGCCAGTGAAGCGAACGCCATCAAGAATGTGATCGCCAGCGTGCCCAACTGGGTGAGCCAGGTGAACATGTTGTTGGGGTCACCACCGGTGACGATCCACAGCACCAAAATCGCCAAAGACAACACTGACTGGCTGATCGAGCCCATGTGGGGACTCAAGTGGATCGAGTGGGTTTCACCAAGCTTGGCGGGCACCAAGCCCTCACGACCAAGCGCGAAGGTGTAGCGAGCCACGGCGTTGTGGAAGGCCACGATCGCAGCGAAAAGCGAGGTAGCGAACAAGAACAGCATGGCGTAGTTGACCAGCCACTCGCCGATGTACGGCGTCGCCATGGCAAACAGATAGTCCGTCGGATCCGTGAGCTCTTTACCGATGAACCCGACGAGTTCCTTGTTGTTGCCGAATGCTTCGACCATCAACCATGAGGTGATCATGAAGAAGAGACCAATCGTGAGCACCGCGATGTACGTGGCCTTGGGCACGGTGCGCTCTGGGTCTTTGGCCTCCTCGGAATAGATCGTGGTGGCCTCGAAGCCAACAAACGAGGCAGCACAGAACAGCAAACCGATCGCGGGTGCGCCGCTCATGAACTCACTCATCGAGAAGGAGCTGAATCCAAGCGAGGTTGCCTGCGCGGCTCCGCCACCCAGCGATCCGCCCTTGATGAGGACCATCAGGTCGAAGGCGATCACGATCAGGAACTCGCACGCCACCAACACCGCGAGCACCTTCAGCGACAAGTCGACCTGGCGGTAGCCGAGGAAAGCAACTGCGGCCCAGCCGACCAGCGACATGACCCACCAGGCGACGGTGAAACCGATGGCTTTCATAAACGCGGAAGCCAGCACACCGAAGAGACCGACGAGACCGATCTGCATGGTGTTGTAGCCAAGTAGTGCGATCAGTGCTGCGGCGCCGCCGGCGTACCCACCCAGGCCGCGGGCCAGGTAGGAATAGAAAGCCCCAGTGGAGGTGTGGTGACGGGCCATAGCGACGTATCCCACTGAGAAGACAATCATCAGCAAGGTGACGATGAGGTAGGCCATGGGAACGCCTGCGCCGTTGCCAAGCATCATCGCGAACGGCGCGCCACCACCCATGCCGGTCAGGGGTGCGGCTGCTGAAATAACAAAGAAGGCAATAGCCATCGCGCCGAGGCGGCCTTGGCGCAACTTCTGCTCATCGCGCTTGGCGATCGAGCCAGAGGTGCTTGTGTCGCTCATGAATCTCATTTCCTTGCTGGGGGTAGGGGCATCCGAGATCGTTTGAACGCAAACGGTAATGTGATGTAGGTCTCTTGGGCAAGGACTTCGTCCTTGACCCGTGCGCGAGTCTCTCAATACGTTTGCCCCCAAACGATCTTTGTTTCCTCATGTCAGGAGCACCCGATGAACCCCCACATCGCCGAAGTCGCTGGCGTCAACGTTGACACTCGCCACTGGATTGGCGGTCAACGCGTTGCCTCGGCACAGACATTTGCTGACATCTCCCCCATCGATGAGACCGAGATCGCTCAGGTCAGCCTGGGCACTGCCACCGATGTCGACGCAGCGGTTGCCGCGGCACGCGCCGCATTCCCTGCTTGGGCGGCCATGCCAGTGGCTCAGCGCTGCGAGATCTTGCGCAAGGTCGCCGACATCGTCGAATCACGAGTTGAGGACCTAGCTCAAGTCGAGACCCGAGACAACGGATCATTGCTGCGCAGCCACCGACGTGGCGTGATGCCACGCGTCGCCATGAACTTCAGGTTCTTTGCCGACTTTGCTGAAAAGGAACTCGCCCACCCCGACATGGAGGTGCGCGGCCACCGCGAGCGGATCACCTACGACCCCGCCGGAGTCGTCGCGATCATCACCCCGTGGAACGCGCCATTGATGCTGGCCACCTGGCGAATCGGACCCGCACTTGCAGCGGGTAACTGCGTGGTGCTCAAGCCACCGGAGTGGGCGCCGTTGACCGCCAGCATGCTGGCTGACATCACTGCCGAGGCCGGTCTGCCGCCAGGGGTGTTCAACGTCGTGCAGGGCACCGGCATCTCCGCTGGGGCACCGCTGACCGCACACCCAGGCATCAACCGCTTGTGCTTCACCGGTTCGGTTCCCACCGCCGGTGTCATCGCCAAGGCAGCCGCACCCAACATCGTGCCGCTCTCGTTTGAACTCGGAGGCAAGAGCCCCTTGGTGGTCTTCGCTGACGCCGACCTCGACATGGCCGTCGACATTGCTGTCGAGCAGTTCGACAACGCTGGCCAGGTCTGCCTCAAGGGCGCGCGTCTCATCGTCGAGGAGTCCATCGCTGATGAATTCACCCAGCGTGTGGTCGACAAAGCCGCGACCTTGGTGCAAGGCGACCCCCGCGATGAAGCCACCGACGTCAGCGCCCTCATCGCTCGTCGACACTTCGAGCAGGTCAGTGGATTCGTTGAGCGCGCGATCGCCGACGGCGCCACCGCGATTTTGGGCGGTGGACCAAACGACGAACTGGGCGGGCTCTTCTTCCGCCCGACGATCTTTGTTGACGCCAAGCCCGGCTCGGAGATCCTGACCGAGGAAGTCTTCGGACCTGTGCTCACCATCGAAAGGTTCAGCACCGAAACCGAGGCAATGGACCTGGCCAACAACACCAGGTTCGGCCTTGCGGCCACCTTGGTCACCGGCGATGCCGAGCGGGCCGAACGCGTCTCTGCCGCGCTCGATGCTGGCACTGTCTGGGTCAACTGCTTCTTTGTCAGAGACCTAGGCGCACCCTTCGGTGGCAACAACCAGTCGGGCATCGGCCGCGAGGGCGGCGTGTGGAGTTTCGACTTCTATACCAACATCAAGAACAGCACGTTCTCTCCCAACGGATGGAGGAATCATGGGTGAGGTTGTTGGCGCCGGACTGTTGGCGCACGTTCCCACAATCATGTTGCCTGAAGACATCAGGCGCGAACTCAACAAGGGCGAGGACTTCAGCCTCGGCGATGCCTTGATCCAATTGCGCAAGGAAGTCTTCGAGACCCTTGATTACGACACGGTCGTCGTACTCGATTCGCATTGGTTCACCACGGTCGAGTTTGTCGTCACTGCCCAAGACCGCCGCTCGGGACTCTTCACGGCCGAAGAACTTCCGCGCGGGATGTGCCGAATCCCCTACGACTGGCAAGGCGACCCCGAACTTGCCTTCGCAATCGACAAGGCCTCCCCCAACCACTCCACATGGGTGACGGCGATTGATGATCACTACCTGCCGATGTACTACCCCTCGCTGAACATGTGGAAGTTTCTCGGCGAAGGGCTCGACAAGCGCTGGATCTCGATGAGCGTCGCCCAAACCGGTGACGCCGAAGACTTCTTGCGATCTGGGCGTGCCCTGGGTGAGGCCATCGCCAAGTCCGATCGCAAGGTGATCTTGATTGCCTCAGGCGCGTTGTCTCACACGTTCTGGAAATTGCGCCAACTGCGCGACCACGAGGCTGCCGACCCCAAGCACATCTTCACTCCAGAGGCCTATGCCGCTGACTTGGAGCGCATCGAGTGGTTCAAGGCCGGTGACCACAAGCGGGTCTTGGACACGATGCCGCAGTTCATGCCCTACCGACCTGAGGCGATGTTTGCCCACTACCTGCAGATGGCTGGAGCCCTCGGCGAGGCGGACCTCACCGCCCCTGGCCGGCAGTACGGCGACTACGAGAACTCCATCGGCACCGGCCAGGTGCATCTGTGGTTTGATCGACCCGAAGGTGGATTCCCACGTCCACATGCCACCCCTGTTGACCCAGACTTCGTGCGCCAAATGGGCGGCTCATCTGTTGATGTGCCGGCCGCCGGTTGAGAACCAGAAAGGCAACCATGACAACCCGAGAGTTCCGACGGATCCTGCTCGACGGATACCCCATCGACGTGGAGCGCGATGGCGAAAACCTGGTGGCTGGTGACGGCCGAGTGGTGGCCATCAAAGACGCCATCCATCTGCCCCCGGTCATCCCCAGCAAGATCGTGTGCGTTCACTTGAACTACATGTCGCGTGTGACCGAGATGCTGCAGAAGCTGCCGCCCGCGCCGACGTACTTCCACAAGCCAATCACGGCGCTCAACTCCCACGACGCAGCGATCGTGCGACCGGCCGGTTGCAAGTGGCTCAACTACGAAGGCGAGATCGCCATCGTAATTGGCAAGACGTGTCGCAACATCTCGCCAGAGGAAGCAGGCGACTACATCCGCGGCTACACCGTCGCCAATGACTACGGCCTGCACGACTTCCGAGACACCGACTCTGGATCGATGCTTCGCGTGAAGGGCTCCGACACCTTGTGTCCGGTGGGGCCTGGCGTGGTCGAGGGTTGGGACTTCCACAACAAGCGCATTCAGACCATCGTCAACGGTGAGGTCAAGCAAGACGGCAACACCAACGAGATGGAATGGGACATGCACTACCTGGTAGCAGACATCGCCCGCACCATCACCTTGCATCCCGGTGACCTGCTGCTTTCCGGCACACCCGCCATTTCGCGCACGGTCTACCCCGGCGATGTCGTTGAGGTGGTTGTGGAAGGCCTGGGCACTCTGCGCAACCACATCGTCGAAGGCCCCACGCCGATTCGCTCCGATGTCGGCGCACAGCCAACCGAAACCGAAGAGGTGCTCTCCACTGCCCAAGGTGGCGACTGGGAGTTCCGCGGCATCCGGGCACCTAAGCCTCCGGGCTCGGAGATCTAGACGTGGCTCGACCGCTCATTGTGTTGCCTCAGCGATTCTCTGAGTCAGCATCTGCTCTGCGTTACCGCGCTGAAGTCACGGCCCGCAAACTGGCTGAGTCTGTCTGGCTGGCCGGCGGCGAACCACTGATGCTTCACCCCAGTGCACCACACGGTTTAGACACCGACGTGGCCTCAAGGGTCGCCTTCGCCGATGGCGTGCTCCTGCCGGGCGGTGGCGATCTCGCGGGACATTGGTCAGGTCAGGTCGATCATGAGACGTCGTACGACGTCGATGAGGAGCAAGACGCCTTCGACTTGGCGCT
>CALMMO010000357.1 GCA_937868455.1 uncultured Marmoricola sp. | reverse complement strand
CAACTCTGCGAGCGCCGCTGTATTGCGTGATGCCCGCGAGAGATATGACGTGCCAGTCATCGAGGTGATCTTGCCTGCGACGAGGCGAGCAGTCAGTGCCACGCGCAACGGGCACATCGGGGTGATCTGCACCCGGGCCACCGCCGATTCGATGGCGTACGACGACGCGTTCGCGGCTGCCCCCCACCTCGACCTCACCACCAAGGCATGCCCGAGGTTCGTGGAGTTTGTGGAAAACGGGGTCACTGGTGGCGAAGAGCTGATCGCCGTCGCACATGAATACCTTGACCCATTAGTCGATCAAGGCATCGACACCTTGATCTTGGGCTGCACGCACTACCCCTTGCTTACCGGCGTTATCTCCTACGTCATGGGTGATGGGGTGACCTTGGTTTCCTCAGCGGAGGAAACAGCGAAAGACGTCTATCGCACCTTGGTGCAACACGACCTGCTGCGTCCCGCTGATGCGCCGGCACCGCGCCATCACTTCTTGACCACGGGTCAGCCTGGTGAGTTCGCGGCCCTTGGCCGCAGGTTCTTGGGGCCGGAGTTACAAAGTGTGGATCAATTCAGTTGGGTGGTGGCTCCGTGAAGTTGACGATCGTTGGCTGTTCGGGTTCGTATCCAGGACCGGACTCATCGGCTAGTTGCTATCTGGTGGAGGCTCACGATGGTGAGCGGCCGTGGCGCATCTTGCTCGACTTGGGCAACGGATCACTGGGGTCGCTACAACGCCATCTAGACCCACTTGATGTTGATGCGGTGTTCCTGAGTCATCTGCACCCAGATCACTGCATGGATCTGTGTGGGTTCTACGTGCTGCGCAAATACCACCCTCGCGGCGTCGGACCCTGCATCCCGGTCTTCGGTCCAGCGGGTGCGGCTGACCGACTCGCGCGAGGTTATGACTTGCCGATCACGCCTGGAATGACCAAGGAATTCTGCTTTACCGACTTTGGGCCCGAGCCCATCCAGATTGGTCCGTTTGAGGTGCGCGCCACGCGGGTCGCCCACCCGGTGCCCGCCTTCGCGTTGACCGTCAGCGCCATGGGGAAGACGTTGACCTATTCAGGCGACACTGCCGCATGCGATGCCTTGATCGAGGCCGCGGCTGAGGCCGACTTGTTCTTGTGTGAGGCCTCGTTCCTTGACGGTCAGGCCAACCCACCAGGTATCCATTTGACCGGGAGCGAAGCCGGTGACGCCGCAACACGGGCCGATGCCAAGCGATTGCTGATCACGCACGTGCCGCCCTGGCACGACCGCGAGGAAGTCCTGGCTCAAGCGCGCACGACGTATGCGGCAGCTGAACTTGCCGATCCAGGTGCGACCTATTCGCTCTGATCGCCTAACCTCCATGGGGTGACTTCTAGAAGCGACGGCCGTGCCGATGACCAACTGCGACCAATCACCTTCACCCGGGGCTGGCAAGACCACCCTGCTGGCTCTGTACTAGTGGAGTTCGGCAAGACCAAGGTGTTGTGTGCGGCCTCGGCGACCGAAGGCGTTCCGCGCTGGCGCAAGGGTTCGGGTCTGGGCTGGGTGACCGCTGAATACGCGATGTTGCCCTCAGCGACCAACACTCGCAGCGACCGCGAATCAGTCAAGGGTCGTATCGGTGGACGCACGCACGAGATCTCGCGGCTGATCGGACGATCGCTGCGCGCGATCATCGACTACAAGGCGCTGGGCGAAAACACCATCGTCATCGACTGCGACGTACTGCAAGCCGACGGCGGCACCCGGACCGCCGCGATCACTGGTGCGTACGTCGCGCTGGCTGATGCGGTCGACCACTTGCGCAAGCAAGGTGCGCTGGCGGGCGAACCGCTCATGGGTTCGGTGGCGGCGATCAGTGTCGGCATCATCGACGGGGTGCCTCGGTTGGACCTGCCCTACGAAGAAGACGTGCGTGCTGAGACCGACATGAATGTCGTGATGACCGGCGACGGGCGGTTTGTTGAAGTGCAAGGCACCGCTGAAGGCGCGCCCTTCGACAAGGCCGAACTCGATGCTCTGCTGGCGTTGGCTGCCAAGGGGTGTGCCGATCTCACTGTTCTTCAGCGTGAGGCGCGCGCGTGAACCAGCGAATCTTCTTGGCCTCTCGCAACGCCAAGAAACTCGCCGAGATGGACCGCATCGTGCGCGAGCACGTGCCGGGGGTTGCCGTCGTCGGACTCGATGACGTGCCGGCCTACGAAGAGCCAGTTGAGGACGCTCCAGACTTTGTCGGCAATGCCTTGTTGAAGGCCCGCGCCGGGCTCGCGGCAACCGGGCTGCCCACAGTCGCCGATGACTCTGGCCTGTGCGTTGATGCCTTGAATGGAATGCCCGGAGTCCTGAGCGCGCGTTGGTCGGGCCAACCGAAATCTGATGCGCGCAACAACGAACTCTTGCTCGATCAACTCGCTGATGTGCCTGAGGAGCGTCGTTCGGCGTACTTCACCTGTGCGGTTGCCTTCGTCACTCCCGAGGTGGAGATCGTGGTGAGCGGTCGCATGGACGGTCGGGTCATTCGTGAGCTTCGCGGAGACAACGGCTTTGGGTACGACGTGTTGTTCGTGCCTGATGACCAGCCAGGGTCACTCACCTCGGCCCAGATGGACTCGGCAACCAAGGATCTGATTTCGCACCGTGGTCGGGCCATGCGTGAGTTGGCCCCGCAACTGGCTGCGGCCCTAGCGAAGTAGGACGCTCATGGACGTATTGGCCAGCGACATCTTCACCAGCGAACTTGCACACGCACCCTTGCCGCCAGCTGAGGTCGTGGCGGGTGACCCCTCGACAGGCACACAGGCCTGGGGCGAACTCGGTGATCTAGAAGTGGGCATCTGGGAGATGACTGCAGGTGTGGCCAGCGACGTGGAAGTCGATGAGATGTTCATCGTTCTCTCGGGTGCGGGAGTCGTGGAATGCGGCACCCAATCGATCGAACTGCGACCCGGCACGGTCGTGCGATTGCACGCAGGAGAGCACACGATCTGGACCATCACCGAGCGGCTTCGCAAAATATACGTCGCGTAGCGTCGGCGAACCTGCGACCATCCGCAGGTGCTGATCGAATGGGTGGCCCCCGCAAGGCTGGGTAAGCCATTTCGTCGCCTGGTCATGTCGACGTGGCTGACCAACTTCGGTGATGGCATGGCCGTTGCTGCCGGGCCGCTCCTGGTGGCCTCACAAACCAGTGACCCACTGCTAGTCGCGGCCGCAGGTTTCATGCGAGTGCTGCCCATGCTGCTTTTCGGCTTGATCGCTGGTGCGGTAGCCGACCGAGTCAACCGAAAGGTCTTGCTGATCGGGTGCGACCTGTCGCGGGTCGGGTTCTTGGCGTTGCTGGTCGGGTTCGTTGCCACCGGCACGGTGAACATCTGGCTGGTGCTGGTGGTGCTCTTTGTGATGGGCACGTTCGAAGCCTTCGCAGACACCGCTGGGCCAGCACTGCTGCCCATGCTGATCGACAAAGAAGATCTGGGCTTGGCCAACTCAAAGCTCTTGGTTGGCTATGTCACGTTCAACGAACTTATCGGCCCGCCGATTGGCGCGTTTCTCTTTGCGGCTGGGATGGTCTGGCCCTTTGTGGGTCAGTTGATCTTGTTGGTCTGCGGTGCGAGTGTCTTGGCCCGCATCGCGCTGCCAGCGAGCCCAACTCGCACTCACATCGGTCACGACATCGTTGAAGGGGCTCGTTGGCTGATCGCTCATCCGGCCATGCGAACCCTGGCCTTGACCGTGGTCACCATCAACGTCGCATTCGGGGCAGCGTGGTCGGTGCTGGTGCTCTATTCGCGTGATCAACTCGGGCTTGGTCCCGTGGGTTTTGGCCTGCTCACCACGATGTCAGGCATCGGCGGCATCATCGGCACGACGGCTTATCCGTGGCTGGAGAAACGGGTGAGCTTGGGCACGATCATGCGAGTTGGGCTGCTCTGGGAGACCGCCTCGCACCTCATCTTGGCCCGCACGAACTCACCGGCTGTCGCGATGGGGGTGATGTTTCTCTTTGGTGTCCATGCGTTCATCTGGGCCACCACGTCGACCTCGGTGCGCCAGCGCTCAGTGCCGCTGGAACTTCAAGGGCGAGTGGGTGCGACGTACCTGATTGGGGTGTTCGGCGGGTTGTTAGTGGGCCAAGTTATTGGCGGCGTCATCGCGCGTCACTGGGGAGTGACCGCGCCGTTGTACTTCGGATTCGTTGCTTCCGCGCTGATCTTGGCACTCATCTGGCGACAACTGCCGCGCATCGCTCACGACCCGCACTAAGGTTGCCCATCAGGGCCTAACCGATTTGCCCTTAAAAGTGCGTCGTGAAGGAGTCGGAGCTTTGTATCTGAAGAGCCTGACAATGAAGGGCTTTAAGTCCTTCGCTTCCTCAACGACCCTGCAATTCGAGACCGGAATTACCTGCATCGTTGGGCCTAACGGATCAGGCAAGTCCAACGTTGTCGATGCACTGGCCTGGGTGATGGGCGAGCAAGGCGCCAAGAGCCTGCGCGGCGGCAAGATGGAAGACGTCATCTTCGCTGGCACCGCCGGGCGCCCGCCGCTGGGTCGCGCCGAGGTGCAGTTGACCATCGACAACTCCGATGGCGCGCTGCCCATTGAGTACGCCGAAGTCACCATCAGCCGCACCATGTTTCGCAACGGCGGGTCTGAGTACGCCATCAACGGCCAACATTGCCGGCTCCTCGACGTGCAAGAACTCCTCAGTGACTCCGGCATCGGCCGTGAGATGCACGTCATCGTGGGGCAAGGCCAACTCGACACGATTTTGCATGCGACCCCTGAAGATCGCCGTGGGTTCATCGAGGAAGCTGCCGGGGTGCTCAAGCACCGCAAACGCAAAGAAAAAGCGCTGCGCAAACTCGATGCAACCGATGGCAACCTGACCCGCCTTGGTGACTTGATCAACGAAATCCGTCGCCAACTCAAACCGCTTGGCCGCCAAGCCGAGGTCGCTCGGCGTGCCGCGATCGTGCAGGCCGACGTACGCGATGCCAAGGCGCGGTTGATGGCCGATGACTTAGTGCAGGCCCAATCGGCGCTGGCCCAGGAGATCGCTGATGAGTCGATCTTGTTGGAGCGCCGCACCGAGGTAGAGGCACAGATTGCAACGGCACGCACCGAGGAAGCCGGCTTAGAGGCTGCCCTGCGCGAAGACCTGCCTGCGTTGGCGAAGGCCCAAGAGACGTGGTTTGCGCTGTCTGGATTGCGTGAACGCATTCGCAGCACACAAAGCCTGGCGCATGAGCGGGTGCGCAACGCGGCCAGCTCTGCTGCACCGACCTTCTCCGATCGCGATCCCGATGAACTCGAGGCGCGAGCCGACGATGCTGCTGCTCAAGAGACCGCCTTGGCGGGTGAAGCCGAAGGGTTCCGCACTGCGTTGAGTGCCGCTGTGCAGGCCCGCTCGGAGGCCGAGGCAGCCTTTGCTGAAGAAGAGCGCCGCGTCAGTGGTCTGCAGCGAGCGGCCGCCGACCGCCGTGAAGGTATGGCCCGACTGCACGGACAAGTGAACGGCTTGAAGTCGCGCGCTCTCGCAGCTGAAGCCGAGGTTGGTCGCCTGGTTGCGGCTCGCCAAGCTGCCACCGATCGTGGCGCCCAGGCGCAGCACGACTACACCACCCTGGAATCCCGGATCGCTGGCCTCGATGCCGGTGAAGAGGGCCTCGATGCCGAACACGAGAGCGCTGCTGAGGAACTCGACGCGATCGATACCCAGTTGCGTGACTTGCGCGAACACCTGACTAAGGCTGAGCGTGATCGCGCCTCTCTCCAGGCGCGCAAAGAGGCCCTCGAACTCGGGTTGAATCGCAAAGATGGCGCGGGCGCCTTGTTGGCCGCCGCTGGGTCACTCAAGGGCGTGCTGGGCTCAGTTGCCGCAATGCTCAGCGTGAGGCCTGGCTATGAGACTGCCATCGCCTTGGCCTTAGGAGCAGCGGCCGATGCCGTCGTGGCCGCCGATGCTGACGCCGCAGTGGCAGCCATGGGTCACCTCAAAGGCGACGACTTGGGCCGGGCCGGCCTTGTCATCGGTGGTGGACCAGTTGATGACTCCAGCTGGCCCGGACTTCCCTCACATGCGGCCTACGCAGTCGACGTGGTCGAGGCGCCTAAGCACCTCAAGGGTGCCCTGAGCAGGCTGCTCTTCAAGGTGGCTGTCGTTGAAGATTTAGCGGCGGCGAAGTCGTTGGTCACAGACCTTCCTGACGTGGTGGCAGTGACCCGTGAGGGTGACCTGCTGGGCACACACTTTGCTGCCGGTGGCTCCTCACATGCGCCGAGCCTGATCGAAGTGCAAGCCGCCGTCGACGAGGCCAGCGATGCGTTGGGCAAAGCCCAACATGACGTCGAACGATTGACCTTCGAGGTCCAGGCCGCCCAACAAAGCCGAGTCACGGCTGCCGAGCGGGTCGAGGCAGCCATGGCCCGCCTGCACGAGTCTGACGCGACGTTGGCAGCGGTGGCCGAGGAACTCGCCCAGTACGGCGCGACCGCGCGCGCCGCCAAAGCAGAACTCGATCGGCTTGCCGCCCAAATCGAGGCCGCAGAAGCAGCGCAGGCCCAATCAGTGCAGGGCTTAGCCGACCTCGAAGAACGGCTCGCCTCCGCTCAGGATGCCCCCGACGAAGAGCCCGACGTCTCCGAACGCGAACGCCTAGCCGAAGCCGCCCGCCAGCAGCGTCAAGCCGAAATGGATGCCCGACTGCACCTGCGCACCGCCGAAGAGCGTGCTCGGGCTTTGCAGGGTCGCGCCGACCAGTTGCGCCGCGCCGCGAAGGCCGAGCGCGAGGCGAGGGCCGCTGCTGTGGCCCATCGCGATCGGCTCATCCGTGAAGGACGTGCCGGCGAGCAGGTCGCTCATGCTGCCAGCTTGGTGTTGGTCAAACTCGAAGACTCGATCACTGCTGCGACGGTGCAACGCACCCGCATCGAGGATGGTCGGTCAACACGAGAGAGCCAGTTGCGCGCCGTACGTGAAGATTTGCGGACGCTAGGCAAAGAACTCGATGAGTTGGTCAACTCGGTTCACCGCGACGAGATGGCCCGCACTCAGCAGCGCATGCGCATTGAGTCGTTGGGGGAGCGAGCCCTCGAGGAACTCGGTCTCGACGTGGATGACCTGGTCGCTGAATATGGCCCCACTCAGATGGTGCCGACACTGATGCTGGCTGAAGATGGCGGAGAGCCGACCTACGGCGAGCCTGTGGCATACGACCGCGAGGCTCAAGTCAAACGTCTCCGTGCTGCCGAGCGAGGCTTGGCGATGCTGGGTCGGGTGAACCCGTTGGCGCTGGAGGAGTTCAGTGCCATGGAAGAGCGGCATAAGTACCTCACCGAGCAACTCGAAGACCTCAAGAAGACTCGTCGCGACCTGCTCGACATCATTCATGAAGTCGATGCCCGAGTGGAGCAGGTGTTCACCGAGGCCTACCGCGACGTGGAAGTGGCCTTCGAGCAGACGTTCAGCCGCCTGTTCCCAGGTGGCGAGGGCCGACTGATCCTCACCGATGAGACCAACATGCTCACCACGGGAGTCGAAGTCGAGGCCCGGCCCCCTGGCAAGAAGGTGAAGCGCCTGTCGCTGCTTTCTGGTGGCGAGCGGTCACTGGTGGCGGTGGCGTTCTTGGTGGCGTTGTTTAAGGCGCGACCCTCACCCTTCTACATCCTCGATGAGGTTGAGGCCGCTCTAGATGACACCAACCTGGGACGCTTGCTGGAGATCTATGAGGAGTTGCGCGAAAACTCCCAGCTTCTGGTCATCACCCACCAAAAACGCACCATGGAAGTCGGTGACGCGTTGTACGGCGTGACGATGCGCGGCGATGGTGTCTCCACAGTCATTAGCCAACGATTGCGAGAGCAGGAGTCGGCATGAGCCGGCCTCCAGCGCCCACCCGCGCTGACTTCGGCTGGTGGGACTCCATCAACACTCGGTGGAACGACAACGACATCTTTGGGCACATGAACAATGCGGTCTATTTCGAACTCATGGACACCGCCGTCAACAATCAACTCGTCGAAGCTTGTGGCCGACCGGTTGAGGAGATGCCTGCGATCGGTGTCGTCGCGGAGGTGTCATGCCGATACCTGCGCGAGATGAGATACCCCGGCACCATCGAAATCGGCATCGCAGTCACCAAGGTCGGCAACGCCTCGATCCACTACAAAGTGGGGTTGTTTCAAGGCCCCGGTGATGAGGCGGCCGCCGAAGGACGCTTCGTGCATGTGTACGTCGACTCGCTCACCCGTGAGGTCACCCGCATCCCCGAGGTGATCCGGGATTCGGCTGCCGACCTGTTGCGCTAGAGCCGCTCGGTGTGAGTCTGTTGCAAAAGTAAACCTATGACCGTTTCGTTGGGGTTTTCTGCTTGGGTTACCGGCTAGGCTTCAGGGGTCCCCAACAATCCCTGGAGCAACACTCATGCTGTGGTCGGTTCTGACCTTTTCTCTCATCACTTTGCTGGTCTTGGCACTGGCCAGCGCCGTCGCGATTTATGTGGCATTCCCACGTCGAGGCGCTGATCTGCCGGTGGTGCCATCGGTGGGCAACCTGTTGGGTCGCATCGTGAACCGTCTGCCAGTGCTCACCGAGGCTGAAGGACGAGCACTCAGCGACGTTGTTGACGCCAAGATTGGCCGCTAGCAGGTCCTCGCACCACTCCACCTGATTGGATATCGGCCATGCCAGTTGAGTTTTACTACCTGATCATCGGCCTTGCTGTTGCTGGCCTGGGCGGATTGGTTGCCTTCATCGGCACGCGTGGCCGCACCAAGGCGCCGCGTCGACCCCATGGGCCGGTCATCACCCCGACCCCCGATCAGGTTGACACTCCAGCGTCAACCGACGAG
>CALMMO010000356.1 GCA_937868455.1 uncultured Marmoricola sp. | reverse complement strand
CACCGGATCGTTGGCCACACGGTTCGACAGGGGAGCACATGCTGGCCAAGGGCGCGTGCAAGCCAAGACCGGCACCCTGACCGGTGTCCATGCCCTGGCCGGAGTCGTCAACGACATGCAGGGCACGGTGTTTGGTTTGGTGATCATGGCTGACCGTGTGCCTGCCCCTCAGCAGGAGGTGGCGAGGATCCACATCGACCAAGCCTTCGCTGCGCTCGCAGCCTGCTCGTGTGGAGTGGGAACACCGTAGGCTGCCCAGTAGTTCTTTAGACCGCGACCACGTTGGTCGCCGTACTGCTTAAGAGCAGGCACTGCAAGAACCCAGGAGTTCCCATGGCCACCAACCCATCAATGATTGATTGGGATGTCGCCGTCAAAGTCGCCGCCAAGATGGCCGGTGATGGACCTAGCGTGACGAAGAAGGAAGCCGACGCTGTCGTCGCCGAACTGCGGGCTGGCGCGGCTCGCTCGACTGGCCTCGTGCGTGACTACACCGGACTCGTGGCCCAAGAGCGCACCGCCCCGGTGTTAGTGGTCAACCGAGCCGGCTGGATTCAGGCCAACGCCGACGCCTTCGCCAAACTCAGTGAGCCCTTGCTGCAGCGCTTCGCCGAAAAGATTGCCGAAAAGGCGCCGTCGCAGATGAGCCAAACGATTGGTTCGCGCGTGAGCGGTGCCGAGATCGGGCTGATGTTGGGGTTCTTGTCCTCACGCATCCTGGGACAGTTCGATCCATTCTTCCAGGCACCAGGTGCCGATGGGCGACTGATGCTCGTGGCTCCCAACATCGTGCACGTCGAGCGCGAACTCGGCGTCGATCCCCACGACTTCCGCCTCTGGGTCTGCCTGCACGAGGAGACCCACCGGGTGCAGTTCACGGCAGTTCCTTGGATGCGTGACCACCTGTTTGCCCTGATGCAAGAGATGCTCTCCGAGGTGCGCACCGATCCCCAAGAGATGGTCAGTGAAATCTCCGAAAAGGTGGCCGAACTGATCTCTGGCAAGTCCGAAGGTTCGCTGATGGAACTCTTCGCCACTCCTCGCCAACGCGAGATCCTCGACCAGATCACCGGCGTCATGTCGCTGCTGGAGGGCCACGCGGACGTCGTCATGGACGGTGTCGGACCTTCCGTGATCCCCAGTGTCGACAAGATCAGGGCGAAGTTCACCGAGCGTCGCAAGGGCATGGGCGTGCTCGATCGCGTGATCCGTCGCCTTTTAGGTCTGGACCAAAAGATGGCGCAATACCGCGACGGTGCCGTCTTTGTGAGGCACTGCATCGACAAGGTCGGCATGGTCGGTTTCAACCGAGTGTGGGAGAAAGCAGAGAACCTGCCCTCCAAGGCCGAGATCCTCGACCCGCAGTCGTGGGTCGACCGAGTGCACGGACCTGCTTTGCTGTCCTCGTGACACTTCCACCCGCTGTTGCTGCTTGTCGGCTCGCTGTACGCCGCACGCTCAGTGCGTGTGCTCCGGGCGACGTCGTACTCGTGGCGTGTTCTGGCGGCGCAGACTCACTCGCGCTGCTGGCGGCGACCGTCTTTGAGGGCACTGAAGCCGGCCTGCGTGTTGTCGGGGTGACCGTTGACCACGGGCTGCAAGAGGGATCCGATGAGCGGGCCGCTGCGGTGGTGCGCCAGATGGCTGCACTCGGTGCTAGCGAGACGGCTTCAGCGAGGGTGACCGTGACTGCTGCCGGTCAAGGGCCGGAGGCTGCGGCCCGCGAAGCGCGCTACCAAGTGCTGTCGGCGATGGCGGCTCGATTTGGCTCCGCACTGGTGCTGTTGGGTCACACACTCGATGACCAAGCCGAGACTGTGCTTTTGGGGTTGACCCGAGGCTCAGGAGCGCGGTCGTTGCAGGGGATGCGTGCGTCGTACGACGAATTCGTGCGGCCCTTCCTGTCGATCACCCGAACACAAACGGAGCTAGCCTGCCTGGCCGAAGGCATCACGTGGTGGGTCGATCCGCACAACCTGGATGCGGCGTACACCCGCTCCCGGCTGCGGGCCGAGGTAATGCCGGTGCTTGAGGCAGAGCTGGGGCCTGGCGTTGCGCGGGCGCTGGCGCGCACGGCAAGCCAACTTCGCGACGACGTGGCCTACCTCGACGACATCGCTGACCAAGCCCTGGAATCTTTGGCTGAACTGAATGTGGACCAACTCGGAGCCATGGCTCCCGCAGTACGTCGACGCGTGCTTCGCCTGGCTGCCGTGCGCGCCGGAGCCATCGACGCCGAACTGTCCTACGAGCACGTCCTCGCCATCGACGCCTTAATCACTGACTGGCGTGGCCAGAAATGGATCGACCTCCCCGGGCACGTGCGCGCCCGGCGCCACGACGGCCGAGTTGTTTTCGAGAACGCTGGTTCATGAGTCCAAGCTGGCTCGGCTTGGGCGGCGACGTCGGCTAGGGGCGAAACCCTCCTTGACCCTCGCGGGCGCCGGGAGCCACAAGTGATCGTTGCAGTGCGGACATGCGTGTGGTTGTGTCACGGCTGTGGGTATGCCAAGCATTCGTCAGGTAGCCACCGCATCGTGGCGTCAGCGTGCTTGGCTGCTGCTGCGCCCGGTTTTACCCCTTATCGCGGCCGGAGTCTTCCTATGGAAACAGTGGAGCCCGGTGGTTAACCAGCGCGTTACGGGGCCGCGCCCGAGCGTCTCATTCGACAACGACACGCTGTTCTCACTCCTAGTGGTCGTCTCGGCGGGGCTCGTAGTCAATGGCCTACTCCAACTTGTCGAGTGGATACATGCCCGTGCACAGGCCCCGGCCAGCCCAAGTCAAATGGTTGTGTTTGTAGGAACTCTCGTCGTCAGTGGCCTCAGCGCCTGGGGCGTACACCAGTGGCTCGCCCAGACCCAACCGGACAGAAATGACCCAATGTTCAGTGAGCCGGATGGCGGATCACTGTTATGGGGCGACTTCATGGAGGCCTATTGGCACGCCAACACGTTGCGTGGTGTCGTGATCGCACTCATCATCTTCAACATCGGTGTCTGGATTGCGATCAGGTGGCATCACGCAGCCGACTTCAAGCAACAACTCCCGAAGCACCGCGCCAGCGTCGCCTGGGCCAGCACCGGACTCGGATTCATCGCAGCACTCTTGCTGCTCCCACACCACGGCTGGACCCCCTGGTGGGTCTTCCACCCTCGCCCATCCTGGCAACCCGAGAC
>CALMMO010000355.1 GCA_937868455.1 uncultured Marmoricola sp. | reverse complement strand
TCTCCTGGATCGAGGTCAATCACCATCCGGTCGGGGTTCACCCACTCCCCTGCCTCGCTCACCTTCCATTGGTGCACGTGCAATTCCAGGGCAGCCAAGTTCGCTAGGTAGGTCAAGGTCGCCAGATCGCGCACGAGGGGGAAGTCGATGTGATCTCCAGTGCCGCCACGTGAACCTGATGTCGGCACCGCGACCGTCGGCAGCCACGAGGGGGCACCTGATGGGATGTTCTTTTCATAGAACGACATCTCGCGCACCCCATTGGGCCACCGGATGCGCGTCACGGCTCGACCATCAAGGTGGGGCAGCATGACCGGCGCGATCTGGGCGTAGTAGTTGAGCACCTCCCCCTTCGTTGTCCCGGTTGCGGGAAAGAGGACCTTGTCGAGGTTCGACAACTTCAAGGTGCGGCCCTCGACCTCCACCATCACCTCGCTCATGACTGCTCCTCCACGTCGGTGACTGACAGATCAGCGCGCACCCCTCGATAGGCGGGCTGGCGCAGTTTCAGATCGGCAGTGATCGATAGATAGTCGACATCAACCACCACCACCGGCTCAACCCACACGGCGCCTTGGGCATCCAGACGAGGTACGTCGAGGAAAGGTGACTCACTTTGTGTCAATGGCTTGAGCAACTCATTGAGGCGGGCGCCGGCCCTGCCAGCGATGCCGCTGCCGACCTTGCCCCGATAGGCCAACCCAGATGGTGTGGGCACTCCCACCAAGATGGCCCCCATGCGGGTCTGAGAATCGGTTTCAAACCGATATCCGCCCACCACAAATGAGCCCGTGGGCCGAATCGGGAACTTCAGCCAGTCTCCTGAGCGCACTCCGGGCCGATAGATCGAGGACCGCTTCTTCGACACGATCCCTTCCAGACCTTGGGCGCGGGCAGCGTCGAGGAGCACCTCGCCATCGTCGTACGTCGAAGGCACCTGCCAGGCCACGTCACCGAGTTCGAGGGACTCCAATACGTCCCGACGCTGCTGCCAAGGTGCTGCCAGGAGAGGCTCGCCGTCGACTGACAACACATCGAAGATCAAGAAGACCGCAGGGTTGGAGGCCGCCAACGTGGCGGCCTTTCGAGAGTCAGTCACATGGATGCGATCAGCAAGGGCCATCAGGGTTGGCACGCCGTCACGCAGCGAAACAATCTCGCCATCGAGCACGAGTGACCTGCCCTTCATGGCCGCCAGTTCGGGAAATGCCACCGAAATGTCGCGGCCGCTGCGAGTCCACACTCGCACTTGAGTGGCACTCGTTTCCACCAACGCTCGAATGCCATCCCACTTGACCTCGTGCACCCAGTCGGCACCTCGCGGAACGTGCTCACCGCGGGTGGCAAGCATCGGGGCCGGAACGGTTGAGGAGGCTGGCACGGGGCCGAGGCTACCTGTGTGAGTGGCAGCAGTTGCCGCCACCAGTCACAATTGCCCAATGCGAGCAATCTGGAAGGGCGCAGTTTCATTCGGGCTGGTCAGTGTGCCTGTGAAGCTTTATTCAGCCACTGAGAGCAAAGACGTAGCGTTTCGGCAGGTGCACGCCAAAGATGGCGGCCGGATTAAGTACCAGCGTGTCTGCGCCCTCGATGGTGAAGAGGTGCCCTACTCCGACATCGCCAAAGGCTACGAAACCGAAGACGGCGAGATGGTCATCATCGATGACTCCGACCTAGCCGACCTGCCTGCTAGCAGCAGTCGCGAAATCGCGGTCGAGAAGTTCGTGCCCAGTGACCAGATCGACCCATTGCTGCTGGAGAAGTCCTACTACCTCGAGCCTGAGAAGACCGGCGCCAAGCCATACGCGCTGTTGCGCCAGGCCCTCGAGGATTCCGACCGGATGGCCCTGGTGACGGTGTCGCTTCGGCAACGCATGTCGCTCGCCGTACTCCGCGTGCGTGATGACGTGATCGTCATGCAAACCATGATGTGGCCCGACGAGGTGCGCCAACCCGACTTCGCCATCGACCACGCCGACGCCAAAGACGCCGAGGTCAAGATGGCCAACATGTTGGTTGAGACGTTGGCGGGAGACTTTGACGCCAGCGAATTCACCGATGACTACCGCGAAGCCCTCGAGGCGCTAGTGCAAGCCAAGATCGAGGGTGGCGAGGTCAAGCGCACCCCGGCATCCACCAAGACCTCCGGCGAAGTCGTCGACCTGCTTGCTGCGCTGCAAAAGAGTGTCGCCGCCGCAAAGGCCGCCCGTGGAGAGACGGAGGAGCCTGCGAAGGCCAAGAAGGCTGCAGGCTAAGCCCCCGACTAGGCGATCAATGAGGGGAACGGCTGAGCCTGCTCGATCTGCCCCGCCACACTGAGCAGCGTCGGCTCATCGTTGAGGCGGCCCACCAGTTGCACCGCCAACGGCAGACCGTCGGCTGCCATCCCAAAGGGCACTGAGGCTGCGGGGTTGCCCGCGACGTTCCACAACGACATGTAGGCGATTGCCGGCATCGATTTCAATGCTGAGGTCAGGGTGCCTTTGCCTGTGATGATGCCGATCTTGGGCGGGCGGTGCGCCATCACCGGGGTGAGCAGCACATCGCATTGATCGAAGACCCGATTGACCTTAGAGGAGAACTTTTCGGCAGCCTCTAAGGCCCAATCCAGCACTTTGGGGGTAACCCAACGACCCAACGAATAGGTTTGCATGGTGCGCTTCTCAAGGCGTTCGAAGTGCTCCATCCGATCAGCTTCAAATCGGATCGAGGCAAAGAATTGGGGCACAAATTGCGCGGTGGAGTCTGGATAGGCGGGATCGATCTCGACGACGTCGTGACCCAGATCGGCGAGCAACCGAGCCGCAGCCTGCACCGCCTCCACGTGCTCCGGGCACGCCGAGACGCCCAGGCTGGGTGACTTGACTGACCAGCCGATGCGCAATCGACCAGGGGCACGAGCGGCAGCCTCCACAAACGAACCTGGGTCGGGGGCCGAAAACAGGTCGCCAGGCGATGAGCCCTTGATGGCGTCGTACACGATCGCCGAATCCATCACTGATCGCGTCAACGGGCCGCACGTGCCCAGCCCGAACCACAAGTGCGGACTCGGCGCACTGGTCACTCGGCCTCGCGTTGGCTTGAGTCCAAAGAGCCCGGTGCATGCAGAAGGAATGCGGATCGAGCCGCCGCCATCGCCGCCGAGCCCAGCCACCGCCATGCCGGTGGCAACCGCCACGGCAGTGCCACCACTGGAGCCACCAGGGCTCATCCCAAGCTTCCAGGGGTTCTGTGTCGAGGCGAAGGCTTCTGGTTCGGTGTAAGGAAATGACCCGAACTCCGGCATCTGGGTCTGGGCGGAAGCGGGGCCGACGGGAGGTGCCGCCG
>CALMMO010000354.1 GCA_937868455.1 uncultured Marmoricola sp. | reverse complement strand
TGTTGGAACTACGGCATGCCCCCAGGGGTATGCGCATTGACCGTGCAAAGGGGCACTGAGATGGCAGACGTCGTCGTACTAGGCGCAGGGGTTTCCGGACACACCGCAGCCCTTCATCTACGCCGCAAACTGGGCAAGCAACACACCGTGACGGTGGTTTCGCCCAACGCAGAATGGAACTGGATTCCCTCCAACATCTGGGTCGGAGTGGGAAAAATGGGCAAGGCTGATGTGGTCTTCCCGCTGGCCCCCATTTATGCCAAGAAGGGCATCGCCCACGTGCAGGCAAAGGCCGTGGCGATTCGCCCTCAAGGTGATGGCAACGACCCACGTGGGGCTGTCGACGTGGTCTCCACCCATGGTGAGAGCGCCGGGGTCGAAAGCCAGTTGCGCTATGACTTCTTGATCAATGCCACCGGTCCGCAACTGAAGTTCCAAATGACACCCGGCCTAGGTCCCGATGGACACACAGTCTCGGTGTGCACCGCTGATCACGCCATCGAGGCGGCGGCCTCATTGGCCGAGTGCATCGCAGAAATGCGCGCCGGGGCCACGAAGACCCTTGTGGTGGGAATGGGTCATGGAACCTGCACCTGCGAAGGCGCGGCCTTTGAATACGTCTTCAATGTTGACCACGAACTGCGTGAGGCTGGTGTGCGCGATCGAGCGCGCCTGATCTATCTCACCAACGAGGCTGAACTCGGTGACTTTGGGGTCGGGGGAATGACCTTCGCTGACATGGGCTTTGAGACCAGCAGTGAACTGTGGACCGGATCCCTCTTCCGCGAGCGCAACGTCGAGGCGATCTTGGGTGCTCACGTGCACGAGGTGAGCGAGGGGGTTGTGCACTACGAAACCCTTGACGGTGAGCGTCACGACCTCGAATTCGACTTCGCCATGTTGTTGCCGCCCTTTGGTGGCGTGCCGCTGGCAGCATACGACGCAGCTGGCGCCGACATCACCAACGAACTGTTCGCGCCGAGCGGGTTCATGAAGGTCGACGCCGACTACTCGGGCAAGCCCTATGAGCAGTGGAAGGCCAGCGATTGGCCGCACACCTATCAGGCCCCCGGCTACGACAACGTCTTCGCAGTGGGGATCGCCTTTGCCCCGCCGCACCAGATTTCGGTGCCTCGCAAGTCAGCAAATGGCACGATGATCGCGCCCTCTCCACCTCGCACCGGGATGCCCAGTGGCGTCATGGGCAAGACCGTGGCGATGACGATCGTGGACCGGATCAAGAACCCAGGCGCAGCCGCTCACAAGGCCTCGATGGCCGACATGGGGGCAGCGTGCGTTGCCTCGGCTGGTGCTGGAATGCGCACCGGTTCAGCGGCGGCGATGACGATGATGCCCGTCGTACCCGACTTTGAGAAGTTCCCGACCGGGCGTGACATTGCCCAGACGCGCGGTGAGATCGGTCTGGCCGGCCACTGGGTCAAATTGATGCTGCACTACCTGTTCATCTACAAAGCCAAAGCCCGTCCGGGCTGGCAGTTCATTCCGGAGTGAGTCATGAGCGACCAACCCATTGCAGATCTGTCCCGTGCGCCATTGCCAACCGACAAGACGCTGCGTCAACGTCGCAGCATCCCGGTGCAGTTGATGAGGTTCGTGGTGTTCAACGCCCGGATCATGAAGATGGTGGCCAGCGGCCACAAGGGGTGAATGCCGGGCTCCTGTGAGCCTGGGTATGACCGTCTTGAGGTATGACCCGCCTGTAACTCTAAATACCCCACGGGGTATTATTGGGTCATGCGAATCGTGATTGTTGGTGGTGTTGCAGGGGGTATGTCGGCGGCCACCCGGCTGCGGCGACTCGACGAGCAGGCCCAGATCGTCGTGCTCGAACGCAGTGGGCATGTGTCTTTCGCCAACTGTGGATTGCCCTACCACGTCGGGGGAGTCATTGAGCAACGTGGCGACCTGTTGCTGCAGACTCCCCAGAGCCTGGCTGACAGATTCGCGCTGGATGTGCGAGTCAATACCGAGGCAGTGGCGATCGATCGGGATCGCAAGATCGTGACCGTGCGCTCGGTGCTCACCGAAGACCGCGAAGACATTGAGTACGACGCTCTCGTGCTCTCTCCGGGTGCGCGACCCGTGCGCCCACCGATCCCCGGCATTGAGCGAGCGTTGACGTTGCGGGACATCGAAGACACCGATGCGATCGTGAAAGCGGTGGCCGATGCGAAGACTGTCACGGTGATCGGTGGCGGATTCATCGGGGTCGAGATGGCCGAGAACCTGCGGCACCTCGGCCTTGAGGTGACCTTGGTTGAGGCGACGAGCCAACTGATGGCCCCCCTTGACCCAGAACTCGCTTCGCTCGTGCATGAACGCGTGCGTGCCCACGAGGTGGATCTGCGACTGGGTGTGGCAGTGACCAGCATCGGCGCCGACACCGTGACGATCTCTGATGGCACTGAGGCGCCTGCTGAGGTGGTGATTGCCGCCATTGGCGTGCGGCCCGACACGTCGCTGGCCGAACGTGCTGGCCTCAAGATCGGCCCCCGTGGTGGCGTCTTCGTTGACGACTCATTGCGCACTAGCGACCCACACATCTATGCGGTCGGCGACGCTGTCGAAAAGCTCGACGGAATAGATGGGTCACAGGCGTTGGTGCCGTTGGCCAACACGGCCAACAGGCAGGGACGCTTGGTCGCCGACATCATCGCGGGACGTTCAGTTCACAACCCGGGGGTGCTCGGCACTGCCATCGTCGGAGTGTTCGGGCTGCAGGTAGCTGCGACCGGCTGGAATGAGAAGCGCCTCCGTGCGGCTCACCGACCTTATGTGGCAATCCACACCCATCCTGGGTCTCATGCTGGCTATTACCCGGGTGCGGACACCATGCACCTCAAACTTCTGGCCGACCCTGACACGTGGCAGATCCTGGGTGCTCAGGGTGTGGGGGAGTCGGGTGTCGACAAGCGCATTGACGTCATTGCCACGGCGATGCGCGGAGGGCTCACGGCTGCGGACTTGGCGACCCTCGAACTCGCCTATGCACCTGCGTTCGGCTCGGCCAAGGACCCGATCAACATGCTCGGGTGGATCGCGGACAACCTGTCTACAGGAGCAACGCAGAGCATTCAGTGGCACGAACTCGACGATGCCTTGAGCCAGGGGGCCACGCTGGTCGACGTACGCTCCCCGGGGGAGCACGCTGCAGGCGCGATCCCAGGTGCGGTCAACATTGAGCTCGACCACCTTCGCTCGCGCTTGCACGAACTCCCTGAGGGCAACCTCGTGGTCCATTGCCAGGTCGGGATTCGTGGCCACATCGCCGCTCGCATCCTGGCCGAGCACGGCCGGTCGGTGCGCAACCTTGACGGTGGCTACCTCACCTGGTTGGCGGGAACCTCACTCAACTAGGAACTCGATGGCGCACCCCGTCACGGTTGGGTCAGAAACGACCCTGACGTGGGGCCACGGCTGCGGTCCTGTGACCTCTGCTGGATATGTCCAAGCTGCTCCGGTGACGTGCCAGATGCCGCGCGTGGCCTTGGCGATGAGATGACTGTGCAACGGTCCGCACACAGCGTGCCCATCTCGCAGGTGGGGCCACGTGGCACGGTCGGCGCGGATCAGGTCCCAGCCCTGGGGGGAGTGGGGCACCGGCTGCCCGATGAGGCCGCCGGTTTCTTCGTTCCACACCACAATGAGGTTGCTTTCGTCGCGCACTCGCACGGTCTCGTCAGGCTTCGCCATGGCGAGTAGCCGACGCCAAGCCTCGCTCAGGGTTACCTCGGGACTGAGGTGGAGTTCATTCACCGCGAAGAATGGCCAAGATTCGCCGGTCGATCCACAGCGGTGGCCGAGCGTGGTCGACGCGCATTTCGTAGTTTTCGCACCCAACCAAGCTTGCGAAGTCCGGGTGTCCGGCCTTGTGGGCCAAGGATTCGAGCTCATCGCGGATCGCCGGAGTGATGGCCACCTTCTCAGCCTCAGTCGACGCCGTCAGATACAAGTCGTTGAGACAAAGCAGCCTCATCAACTCGGGGATGGGTGCGCTGTGGTCATCGACACGGAGGTCAACGGCGATGTCATCTCCTCCGGAGTAGCCAGCCCCATCGCGTACGACGAGTAGCGCCGCGCTTTGTCGCCCGCGGCGGTCACCGCCGGCCTCATCGCCAGCGATGAGCGCAGCCATCAACCGCTGCGCTAAGTCGCCAGAGGTGGACTGCCAGGCACCGAGCATGGCATCGACCACTTCGGGGCCGGTTAAGACGTTGCCTTGGATGGCGCAACTGCCTTCAGCGTGCTCACTCGTAACGCCTCCCGCCCAATCAAGGCATTCGGTGCCGGTGTAGGTCGCCGCGCCTCCGGTGGCATCAACGATGCCAACTTGGCGATGATCGCGACCTTCGTCGTCTTCAATGAGGCGCTGAACCGCCACAGAAGCCGTTGCGCCGTCGTCGAGGAGGCTGAGAGCTAGGCCCTTCCAGGCGACATTGGCGTCTGCTTGGGTAGCGATGGCACCAACCTGGGCGACCGCAGCAGGCACGGCAGACCCAACAGCGAGGAACTTGCTGGCTACAGCAACACCCCACGACGCGCCATCAGCCGACCTGCCCACAATTGAGAACGTCATGGGCGCAGGCTAGCTGAGGCTACTTGCAGCAGTCTGGCGGGCTGGCGCCGATGTTGATGGTGAAGTTGACTGGCTGGTGGTCGGTGTCTCCGGCAGCGGTGGCGGTGTGACCCCAAGTGAACGAAAGGTTCGCGTCGTAGGCCAAGTTGGCGCTGCTGGATGCGAAACCGTTGTATTTGAAGTAGAGAGTCCCGCCAGGGGGGATGTTCAGCGGCAACACGGCCACCGTGTCGACAGTCCCGGTGGAGTTCGTCTGAATGAGTTGACCACCACTGAACACGTCGGTGTAGACGTTTGAGGGCACCGTCGAGACGAAGGTCACCGTGTAGATCCAAATGTCGATCGTGTCGGTGTTGGTGAGTTGGAAGGGGAACGCGTATCCCTTTTGGATCGGCGCACAGCTGCTGCCAGGCGCCTTGCAGCCAGGGCTTTCGGCGACAGTGGGCGTGGTACCCGACACTGCAAAGGCTGGCGCGGATGTGCTCAACGCAATGACGGGTGCAGCCCAGGCCGCACCCAGAGCTAACGAACGTCGATTGACGCCCGAGGTGGAAATCTCTGCTGACATCTGAAAGTCACTCCCCCGAGTTGACGAAGTGGAACGTGTATCGCTCCTGTGAGGGACATAAGGTGCGCTTTGCTAGTGCGCAAGCAGGTTGGATAGGAGATACCGGCATTTTGTCGGGAACCTGCGCAAGCGCGTTTTGCCTG
Source organism: uncultured Marmoricola sp. (assembly GCA_937868455.1). GTDB lineage: Bacteria > Actinomycetota > Actinomycetes > Propionibacteriales > Nocardioidaceae > Marmoricola. Next base: position 179 of record CALMMO010000354.1, on the reverse strand, counting down.
ATCAGAGCGGGGTACCCGGCAGGGTATGTCCGAATTGCGACGATCTAGCCCCTCATGTGACAACTGAAAGTGCTAAATGTCCGAATTCGTAAACACGAGAATATTTCTCGTGTTTAACGCTGGCTCGCACAAAACTTTTTGGTATCAATCTGATGACGGCGTGTCGCGCCACTGCTAGA